>OMIJ01000197.1 GCA_900299065.1 Hyphomicrobiales bacterium | reverse complement strand
GGCTGACGTGCAGAGCTATCGTGTGCCTCCGCACAATGTCGAAGCGGAACAAGCTTTGCTCGGCGCCATTTTGGTTAACAATGATGCCTTCGATCGCGTCTCTGATTTTCTTCAGCCAGCGCATTTTTCCGAAGAATTGCATCGCCGCATATATGAGATTTGCGCGCAATTGATCCGTGCGGGAAAGCTCGCCACTCTGGTGACGATCAAGACCTTTCTGGGTGAGCATGATCTGGGCGGCGTAACCATTCCGCAATATCTCGCCCGTCTTGCCTCTGAGGCCACCACAATCATCAATGCCGAAGATTATGGTCGCATGATCTATGATTTGGCATTGCGCCGCAATCTGATCGGCATTGGCGAGGAAATCGTCAACACCGCCTTTGACTCGCCCGTAGATGCCTCGCCGCGCCAGCAAATTGAGGAGGCTGAACGACGCCTCTATGAGATCGCCGAACAGGGTCGCTATAATTCGGGCTTTCAATCCTTCTCGGATGCGCTGACAGCGGCGATTGATAATGCCGCAAAAGCTTATGAACGCGACGGTAAATTATCCGGCATAGCCACAGGCTTGACAGATATGGATCAGAAAATGGGTGGGCTTCAGGCCTCCGATCTGATCATCATTGCAGGTCGCCCCGGCATGGGTAAGACGGCTTTGGCGACAAATATGGCATTCAATATCGCGCAAAATTACGATTTTGAAATCAGGCCTGATGGGGCCCGTCAAACCAAATCTGGCGGAATTGTCGGCTTCTTCTCTCTCGAAATGTCGTCAGAGCAATTGGCCACACGTATCATTGCGGAACAATCTGGGGTTGCCTCCTATAAGATCAGGCGCGGCGACATTGTCGACAATGAATTCCACCGCATTGCAGAAGCCGCACGGCAAATGCAAACCATTCCCTTGTTCATTGATCCCACGGGCGGCATTTCCATCGCCCAATTGGTCGCGAGGGCTCGTCGATTAAAACGCCAAAAAGGCCTTGACGTTCTGGTCGTGGATTATTTGCAATTGCTCTCGGGCTCGAAATCCAAGGACGGCAATCGTGTTCAGGAATTGACCGAAATCACAACGGGATTGAAGGCCTTAGCGAAGGAATTGAATGTGCCTGTGATTGCCCTGTCGCAATTATCGCGTCAGGTTGAGGCGAGAGATGACAAGCGCCCGCAATTGTCTGACTTGCGTGAATCCGGATCTATCGAGCAGGACGCCGACGTGGTGCTCTTTGTCTATCGTGAAGAATATTATCTGGCCAATCGCGAGCCAAAGCCCGGCACGGAAGAACATGCTAAATGGATGAATGACATGCACCAGGCGCATGGAAAGGCCGAAGTGATTATCGGCAAGCAGCGTCATGGTCCCACCGGCACGGTCACTTTGGCCTTTGAGGCAGAATTAACCCGCTTCTCCAATTATGTAAGCGATGATTCTCTGCCGGAGCGGATGTGACCTTTAATCCTGAACAGAAATGTTCTCCCCCTGTGCCCGAGGCACAGGCCCTTTTGACCCTCGATCTCGCCGCATTGGTTGCCAATTGGCACTCTTTGGCCAGGAGGGTCGCGCCTGCCGAATGCTCTGCCGTGATCAAAGCTGATGCCTATGGCATTGGGCTTGAACAGGTCTTTACAGCCTTACTCAAAGCGGGCTGCCGCAGTTTCTTCGTGGCGCATATTTCGGAAGGGCTGAGAGCCCGGCGCATTACCCAAGATCCAGCGATTAAAATATATCTTCTCAATGGCTTGCTTCTATCTGCTGAGTGTTTGGATCTAATAGCGAGCCATGCCCTCACCCCGGTGCTTGGCTCTGTACCGGAATGGCAATTCTGGACACAGTCTCCGCAGTCTCATGCCCTGCCCTATGCGCTGCACATCAATACCGGAATGAACCGTCTGGGCATGCAGATTCCTGAGGCGCTGAGCCTTGCGAACACGGCTAAACCCGCTTTGATCATGAGCCATTTCGTCTCATCTGAATTGCCTGCGGATCCTCAGAACGAAAAGCAGATCAAAAGCTTTGAAATCCTGCGCCAGGCTTTTGCCGGCATTCCTGCGAGCCTTGCCAATTCATCGGGGATCTTTTTGCCACAAAAGCCCCATTTTGATCTGGTGCGCCCTGGCTATGCGCTTTATGGCGGCAATCCAACGCCTGATCAGCCCAATCCCATGCGCTGCGTCATCACTTTAGAAGCGCCCATTTTGCAAATACGCGAGATTCAAGCCGGTGAAACTGTCGGTTATAATGCGACATGGATAGCGCAGAGACAAAGCACTCTGGCAACAATCGGTCTGGGCTATGCCGATGGCCTTTTGCGTTCCGCTTCAGGCTCGCAGGATAAGACAGGCGCCTATGGCCTTTTCATGGGTCATAAATGCCCCATTGTTGGGCGCGTTTCGATGGATCTGACCATTTTCGACGTTACCAATGTCCCCAAGGGAGAATTGCAGCCGGGCAAAAAATTGCAAATATTGGGGCCGGACCTTTCCATTGATGAACTGGCCTCCAATTCCGGCACTATCGGCTATGAGATTCTCACCAGCCTTGGGCAGAGATATCATCGGATTTATCGACAAAGCTGAGTTTCCCTCTGGACACGACTCTAATGTTCACGTAATGTTCTCTTATTGACAGAGGAGAACATCATGCAAAAAGAATTGAGTGGGACGGGTCTTATAAATGGCAGTGCGGATCCTGTGAAAGGTGTACTGACAACTCGCCTGAGCACTAATTTGCGTTTTGAAGATGCGGCGGCCTCAGTAGAGGCAGCTTTGAGCCATTTGCGCCAGACAGAGGATTTGCTCGCTCGTCAATTGGCTGATTTGCAGGTTTATATCAATAATAACAGGCATGTTTCTCAGGCTTATTAAGCCTCATTCTGAACTTGAAGAGCGCTGACTTGGCTAAATCCCGATCCAATTTTGTCTGTCAAAGCTGCGGCGCTGTGACAAATCGCTGGCAGGGCAAATGTGAATCTTGCGGCGATTGGAATTCCATCGTCGAGGAGGGCCTATCCTCTGGCATTGGCGCTCAAGCGGCACGCAGCGCGCGCAAGGGGCGGGTCTTTGCGCTGGAAGGATTGGATGGCGAGAACAAATCCGCACCGCGTATTGTCTCGGGCATTGAGGAATTGGATCGTGTGACAGGGGGCGGCTTTGTGCCGGGCTCAGTCATCCTCATTGGCGGCGAGCCGGGCATTGGCAAATCGACCTTGCTGATCCAGGCTTGTGCCACTTTGGCGGAGAAGAAACACAGGGTGGTCTATATATCGGGCGAAGAGGCCGTGGCTCAGGTTCGCTTGCGCGCTGAGCGATTGGGATTGGCAAAAGCACCAGTTGAATTGGCTGCTGAAACGAGTGTCGAGGATATAGTCACCACACTCTCACAAGGACGCCCGCCTGCCCTTGTTGTCATTGACTCGATCCAGACCATGTGGAGCGAGACGGTCGATTCCACACCGGGCACTGTCACGCAGGTGCGCGGTGCGGCTCAAGCCCTTATCCGCTATGCTAAAACAAGTGGAGCCAGTGTCATTCTTGTTGGCCATGTCACCAAGGATGGGCAGATTGCCGGCCCCCGTGTCGTCGAACATATGGTCGATGCCGTTGTCTCTTTTGAAGGCGATGGCGGCCATCATTTCCGCATATTGCGCGCGGTCAAAAACCGTTTCGGCCCAACCGATGAAATTGGCGTGTTTGAAATGACTGGCGGTGGATTGCGCGAAGTGACCAATCCTTCCGCCCTCTTTCTGGCCGGGCGTGATGGCACGGCGGCTGGTGCCGCCGTCTTTGCCGGAATGGAAGGTACAAGACCCGTATTGGTCGAAATCCAGGCGCTTGTTGCGCCAACAGCCCTTGGAACGCCACGCCGCGCCGTTGTCGGTTGGGAGCCGTCTCGCCTTGCTATGGTAATAGCAGTTCTGGAGGCCCATGCCGGTCTGCGACTTGGGCAACATGATGTCTATCTCAATGTTGCAGGTGGATTACGCATCAATGAGCCTGCGGCCGATTTGGCAGCGGCTGCAGCGCTTGTCTCTTCGCTAACGGGGGCGATCCTGCCGCATAATGCCGTCTATTTTGGCGAAATCGCTCTTTCGGGCGCCATTCGTCCCGTTGCCCATGCTGCGGCGCGACTGAAAGAATCCGCCAAGCTTGGCTTTCAGGGCGCGATTGCCCCAGCCTCGGGTCTGGATGGACAAGAGCAGAGCGCCATGATCGTCAGACCCTGTGCGCATATCGGCGAATTGGTTGCTGAAATTGCGGCTCAAGGTGTTCAGAAATCAAGCAAAAAACGGACTTCTGCCGAGCCAGAACCCTTCCCCGTCTGACCGGCTCGTTAAGGTCGTTTCAATAAACTTGTAACGAAAGCCCCCCAAACTCCACCTTTATGCTAGATTAGATCAGTATTGAATATTGGTTCAGTCATTCGCTGTCATGAACCATGCTTGTTTATGGTGCATGCTTGTTTATAAGGCGCAGTACTGTCCGCCTGGCGGGTCGAAGGTGAGTTGAATTGCAATGCCATCCTATTTGGATCTTGGATTAATTGTCGTTGTTCTGGTTTCAGCTTTGCTGTCCATGCTGCGTGGATTTACCAGAGAAGTTTTGGCGATCGCCTCCTGGGCGGCGGCTGCAGCGGCTGCCTATTATTTCTATCCCATGGCCCTGCCCTATATTAAGCCCTATATTCAAAAAGATACCATTGCCATGGCAGTGGCGGCCGCCGGCGTCTTCTTTGTGACCCTCGTGCTCGTCTCGCTGATTACGGTCAAAATCTCCGACGTCATCCTTGACTCCAAAATTGGCGCTCTTGATCGCACTTTGGGCTTTGTCTTTGGTGGGTTACGCGGCCTTATCCTGTGTGTCGTTGCCTTTATATTCTTTAATTGGCTCGTGCCTGAAAAAGGTCAGCCGCAATGGGTCACCAATGCGCGCATGCGTCCTATACTCACCGCAATGGGCGATCAACTCAGATCCCTGCTACCGGATGATCCGGAAAATACTATTCTACAAAAACTCAAACGCCCGGGCGCTGACCAATCTGATCCCCCTGCGGATGGGCCGTCTCCGGTTGAGACCAATACGCCAAATGGCCGACGCTAATCGGCTTACAATTAGGTCCGGCTCATCCCCCGATCATGAAGGTTTTGCCAGACCAGCTTTGGAAAAACCACTTCTTGTCACTGACATGCCCTGACAATTGGCTTGCCAGCTATTATGTACATGGAATGGGTATTCTTTTGCTTGTCTGAGTCGGCTTGGCTCTCGGACTTTGGCCTCAGGAGATTTGGGTTATGAGCGATATCGAGCATCACGACCAATTTCCCTTATCTCTCCCCACGGATGATTACGATCTGGATGGTGATCGGCTGCGCGAGGAATGTGGTGTATTCGGTATTTTCGGTCATCCCGATGCCGCCGCCATTACCGCCCTTGGCCTGCATGCTTTGCAACACCGCGGGCAGGAAGCGGCGGGCATTGTTGCTTTTGATGGCAAGCGCTTTAATACTGAACGCCGCCTTGGTCTCGTCGGCGATCATTTCTCCAGCGAGCAAACGATTCAACGTCTGCCTGGCAATGCGGCGATTGGACATGTCCGCTATTCTACAACGGGCGACACAATCTTGCGCAATGTGCAGCCCCTATTTGCCGAACTTGCATCAGGTGGTTTCGCCGTTGCGCATAATGGCAATCTGACCAATGGCTTAAGTCTGCGCCGTGATCTGGTGCGCGATGGGGCTATTTATCAATCCACATCAGATACAGAAGTTATTCTGCATCTTGTTGCGCGCAGTCGTCGTGGCCCTCTGCTGGAGCGCTTCATTGAGGCTTTGCGCCAGATCGAAGGCGCTTATTCTCTCGTTGCGTTGAGTAATAAGAAATTGATTGGGGCCAGAGATCCTCTTGGCATTCGCCCGCTTGTTCTGGGCTCGCTCGACGGCAAATATATTCTCGCCTCCGAGACCTGCGCTCTTGATATTATCGGCGCCAAATATGAGCGTGATGTCGAAAATGGCGAAATCATCGTCATTTCTGAATCTGGCATTGAAAGCCACAAGCCCTTCCCGCCCATGCCCATGCGGCCCTGCATTTTCGAATATATCTATTTTGCCAGACCAGATTCCATCGTGCATGGCCGCTCGGTCTATGATGTGCGCAAAAACATGGGCATTCAGCTTGCACAAGAATCTGCAGTAGATGTCGATGTGGTCATACCCGTGCCCGATTCCGGCGTGCCTGCCGCTATTGGTTATGCGCAGGCTTCAGGCATTCCCTTTGAACTTGGCATTATCCGCAATCATTATGTCGGGCGTACTTTCATTCAGCCACGCCAATCCATCCGTGAATTGGGCGTGCGTATGAAGCACAGCGCCAATCGCTCTGTTGTGAGTGGCAAACGCATTGTCTTAATCGATGATTCCATCGTGCGTGGCACCACTTCGGTGAAGATCGTACAAATGATGCGCGATGCAGGCGCTAAAGAAGTTCATTTCCGTATTTCCTCGCCACCCATCACCCATCCAGATTATTACGGCATTGATACGCCCAAGCGCGAGAAATTGCTTGCCGCCAATCATTCGCTGGAAGATATGCGCCGCTTCATCGGCTGCGATAGTCTCGCCTTCCTCTCAGTTGATGGTATTTATCGCGCCGTTGGTTATGAGGGACGTGATCCGCAACGCCCGCAATTCACCGATCATTGCTTTACCGGTGATTATCCAACACCATTGACTGATCTTAATGGCGATGCGGGCCGTCAGCAATTATCCTTGCTTGCTGAAGCCGTCTGATCATCCCTATCAAACAGGGCGAGCATCACCTTTAATTGTGGTGCGCAGCATCAAGCGCCGCTCAGTGTCGGGAAAATCCGTGCGTGCATGTGAAGAGCAGCGATTGTCCCAGAGCAAAATATCGCCGACCTGCCATTGATGCGCATAGATGAATTCAGGCTTTTCCGCATGATCATAAACCGCATTAAGCAAGCGATCTGACTCTTCTTGCGCCATATCGACTATGCCAGCCGTCATAAGTCGATTGACATAAACGGCTTTGCGGCCTGTTACCTCATGGGTGCGAAAGATTGGGTGCACCGCTTCACCAAAAGCTTCTGTACCTTTACCGTCACCTTTAATTGTCGATCCATAATTATAGTGATGCAGAGCCTTGCGCCCCTCGAGTTTTGCCTTGAGGGCAGGATCAAGACTGTCATAGGCTGCATAGCCATTGGCAAATAAAGTATCGCCGCCCTGCGATGGAATTTCGACAGAATAGAGCATTGTGCCCTTATGCGGAATCTCGGAATGAATCATGTCATGATGGAACATCATTTCGCCATCGGGTAAGGCTCCAATGGGTTCGCCATTCTCGCGGATATTTGAAATCAGCATGATATCGGGAAGAATTTTC
>OMIJ01000196.1 GCA_900299065.1 Hyphomicrobiales bacterium | reverse complement strand
TCGGAGATGTGTATAAGAGACAGGTGTGCATGTGTTTAGCCCTGCTATGCGGCTTGAGATTGCAAGGTCAATTGCCGGAAGACCAGATCAAGCCGACCGGCCTCCGTGTGCAATTCATGAAAATCCAACCCCTGTGAGCGCAGGCGCGCAGCGACAATGTCCGCCACAAAGGCATGATTACGCGGATAGGCCCGCAAAGTACTCAACGCGCCAATGGTCTCAATGGTTACGCGTTGAATTTCCGGCATGGAGCGGATGAAATCAGCCGCCTTGTCTCCCAGAGTCGAAGAAAGAGCAATGGCGACAGCATTGTGGTTTTCTGCCTGTGCCTGCAATTCAGCCGGCGTGCCTTCCCCCACCAAAACACCATGATCAATGATGATGGCGCGATCACATATCGCATCCACCTCTTCGAGCAGATGTGTTGAGATGATGATCGCTTTATCCTTGCTGATGTCATTAATTAACTGGCGCACAGCATGTTTCTGATTAGGATCGAGGCCATCAGTTGGCTCGTCTAGGATCAAAACTTCTGGATCATGCAGAAGTGCCTGAGCCAGTCCAAGACGGCGCTTGAAGCCTTTCGACAAAGTTTCAATGCGCCGACATAGAACTTCCTCAAGCTGCAAGCGGGCGATGACATCTTTGACCCGGCGAGCGCGATCTGCAGCATTCATGTGACGAATGCGGGCAGAGAAATCGAGATAGGATTCTGGCGTCATATCGCCATACAGCGGCGCGCCTTCGGGCAGATATCCAATCCTTTGTTTGACAGCCTTTGGCTCAGTGCGCACATCTGCTCCGCCAATGCGGGCAGTGCCCGATGTAGGCGTGAGATAGCCCGTGATCATACGCATAGTGGTCGATTTGCCAGCGCCATTCGGGCCCAAAAAGCCGAGCACTTCGCCTCGATCCACATGGAAAGTGACCCCGTTAACGGCAGCCACAGACCCGAAAGCCTTGGTCAACCCATCCACTTCGATCAAACGCGAGTGGGAATCCTGCTTACTCATGCTGTAAACCACGCCATTCGAACTCGTCTCCGCCCCTTTTGGCTCTTCTGATCTATCATAGCGCGATTTTTTTTGCCGACAAATCTCTCCAAGTCTCGGATGTTCGTCCAATTGGCGGATCCATGGCTGGGCAAGTCCGTTGGCATTCCCAAGCTTCGAGAGAAACAAATCAAGTTATTGAAAAATATATGTTTATTTAATCTGCGATCCCCCTATAGGCCTGCGAGGAGGGGAGTTTGCGAGCCAGATAGGCGAGGGCCTGGTGCGCAGCTTGATAGACAAAGACCCAACAGGAGGACTAAGCCTGAGCTTTGAGGCTTAGTCGTTCAGGGCCAGTTTGGCTTTGGCGCTCGAAAGGCTCACAATTGCAGCAATAATAGATCCGCCTGAGCGAGCGGATCACGGCGCCGGAGAAGAGTCGGCGCAAAAACACGGGAGGCTGAATTTGGACTTCACCGCCACACAGAAAAAAGTCGAGGCCCTGACAGCCCCTCGCAATGTTGTGATTGTTGGCGCAAGTGATCGGCCGGGCTCCTGGGCGGCGCGTGTGCATAGAAATTTGCGTCGATATCATTTCCCCGGCCGCTTGATGCTGATCAATCCTGGGCGACAGGAAGTGGCCGGAGAGCCCTGCTATCCCGACTTTAAATCCTTGCCAGAGCCGCCCGATCACATGGTGATCATGGTTCCCGCACCCTCAGTTCCAGCCTTATTGCGTGAGGGGGCAGCTGCCGGGGCACGCAGTGCAACAGTGTTTTCCTCCGGTTTTGGTGAGGCTTTTGATGAAGAGGGCAGCAGGCTTGGTAGCGAATTGCGTGCCGCAATTGCTGAAACTGGCATTGGTGTGTCAGGCCCCAATTGCATGGGCAATATTTGTAGCAAAGCGAGCTTTGTCACTTTGACAGAAGATCGCCCCCTCAAGCTTAATCAAGGGCCGGTGGCTCTGGTGGGGCAAAGTGGCGGTGTGATGATCTTCATCAACAGCGCGTTGGAAGAGCGCGGCATAAGGGCTGAATATCTGATCACCTCAGGCAATGAGGCCGGGTTGAGTGTAGCCGATTACATCGCCTTTTTTGCAACCCAACCGGAATTGAAAGTGATCATCACTTATGTCGAAGCGCTGAAGGATGTGGAGCGTTTCAAGGCTGCCTGCCGTTTTGCACGTGATGCGGGCAAATATGTGGTTGCGATCAAATTGGGCCAATCGGAAGCTGGTCGCAGCGCTGCAATGGCGCATACAGGCTCATTGGCGGGCTCATTTGAAGCTTTCGATGCGTTGACAGGTGAATTGGGCGTGATCCGCGCCGAAACCCTGGATGATGCGATTGAGGTGACAGAATTGCTCGCCCATACCGGCGCACCAAAAGGCCCGCGTCTGGGCGCCATTACATTGTCAGGCGCCTATCGTGGCCTTTTGCTCGATGCGGCCGAGCGCAATGGCCTTGTCTTTCCCAAGCTCGCAGATACAACGCTAGAGCGTCTCAATAAATTGCTGGGGGTGGGCTCTCTTGTCAGCAATCCCATTGATGGCGGCTTTGGTGTCTTGCAGAGTGCCGAGACTTATCTGGCCTGTATCGAGGCCATGCAGGATGATCCCAATGTTGATATGGTCCTCTTGCAAGAGGCTTTGCCGCGCGAGCCAGGCTCGGCGCGCGGCGAGAAATATATTCGCATGGTCGAGGATTTTGTGCGCACAAAAGCGCGCAAGCCCATTTCTTTCGTCACCCTGACAAGCCATAGCCAGACCGATTTTAGTCGTGCATTGCGGGATGAGGCCGAACATGTCTCATTTCTGCAAGAAGCCAATAAGGCTCTGCGTGCCATTAAAGCCGTGCATAGGCGCAGCGAGCTCGAACATTTGAGCCGCAACACAAACCAGACTGGCCAGCAGACGAGCGCACAGGCGCAGGCCTGCGCTATGGTGCGTGCGGCTTTAGGCCAAAGCAAGGAGCCTGTCGCACTCAATGAAGCACGTTCGAAAGAATTATTGCGGGCCTATGGAATTCAAATGCCGCAAGAACAGCTCGTCACCTCGCCTGAGGCGGCTGTCAAAGCGTCAGAGGCCATAGGCTATCCCGTTGTCATGAAAGTAGTTGCAGATCATATTCTGCATAAGTCGGATATTGGCGGGGGGATCCTCAATCTCAATTCGGCTGAATCTGTTCGCGCCGCTTGGCAACAAATTACGACCAATCTCGCGCTTCATGGTGTGAGCAAGCCCATTGATGGCATGCTCATTGCCCAGCAAGTCAAAAGCAATCTCGAACTCGTGCTGGGACTTAATCGCGATCCTGAAGTGGGTCTTGTTGTTATGGCGGGCCTGGGCGGTGTCTGGCTTGAATTGATCAAGGATGTTGCCTTTGCCATGACACCAGTGAGCGCGCAAAAAGCGGCAGACATGTTGGCGCAGACACATGCCGGGCGCTTATTGCAGGGTTATCGCGGCTCTCCTGTCCTGGATCTTGAAGCGGTTGTCGATGCGATCAAAGCTTTGGGGCGCATAGCGCAGGATCTCGGGGATGTGCTTCAATCCGTTGACGTGAATCCTTTTGTTGTAATGCCTCAGGGCAAAGGCGCGCTGGCACTTGATGGGCTGGTCGTGCTGATGCCTAGCAAGGCTGAATCCTGACATGAGTTGGATACAGATATGACTTGGATCATCAATAATCATGATGTCGAACGCGTGTTAACGATGCGCGATACAATGACAGCGCTGGAAGAGTCTTATACTCGATTGGCCCGAGGAGAAGCTGTCTGTCGTCCGCGTATTGATATTGCCATTCCAACCAGCGATCCCGATAAGCTCTATCGCTGGGGCACGATGGAAGGCGGCTCGACGGCGGGTTATTTTGCCATTCGAATGAAATCCGACATTGTCTATACGCAGACGAAAGGCAATGTCGTCACAGAAGAGAAATATTGCACGCAGCCCGGCCTGTTTTGCGGATTGATCCTGCTCACATCGATTGAGACCGGCGAGCCCTTGGCTTTAATCAATGATGGTGTCTTGCAGCACATGCGGGTTGGCGCGGATGGAGGCATTGGCGTCAAATATATGGCGCGAGCGGATGCCGAAGTCGTCGGCATGCTGGGATCGGGAGGCATGGCGCGCGCGCATATGGAGGCCTTCACGCAAGTGCGCAACATAAAACGCCTGCAAATTTACAGCCCGACCAAAGCCAATCGTGTGCGCTTTGGGGAGCAAATGGCGCAGACCTATGGCATTGAGGTTGAGATTTGTGAACGACCGGAGGATGTCTATCGCGGCGCGCATATCATTGCGGCTCTCACCGATTCTGCCATTCCTGTGCTGGATGGCAAATACCTCGAAGTTGGATGTCATATCGTCAATATTGGTGGCGGGGGCCAGCCCGATTCCATAAGCATGAGCCGTGTTGATCGTTATTTAAGATTTGGCGATGCGCCAGCTCCGCAGGGACGGCCTGAATTTGGTATCAGCGATGAATACATCACTTATGCTGCTTATAGTCCCGGAATGGCGGTCAAAAAAACTAGCAAAAGGGCGCATGGCACAGCTTTGCCTGATCGCATGGTGACTTTAGCTCAGATCATCAATGAACAATCGCAAGGTCGTCAGAATGATCAGCAAATCACATGGTCCGAGAGGGGCAATTTGCAAGGCTCGCAATTCTATGCTGTGGCAGGCAGGGCTTATGAGCTCGCACGTCAGGCAAATTTAGGACATGAAATCCCGACGCAATGGCTGCTGCAGGATATACGCAACTAGCAAAGGCGTCAGCGTAGGCCTGATTTCACATTGACCTCTTGCAGGAATAAGCGAATCACTCAAGCAAGGGGAGACATACAGTCGCCTGTATGTCTCCCTGGGGGCAAGTCGGCGAGGGGCATGCCGACGAGACTAAACTGACACGCACCACTTAAAGTCGAGTTGTCCGAAACCACCCAAAAGCGTTAAAGCGTGGTAAGGTTGCTTGAGGCTTACGAGAGTGCAAATCATTTGATTTGAAATTGACCGGCAGTGAAACGGCGGGGAATGGAACAGTAATGTCACAAACGACGATCAAAAATAGCCGCTCCGCCTTTCGCTATCGTGATTATCGTCTCTATGTCTCGGCTCGTTTTCTCTGGACACTCAGTCAGCAAATTGTAGGTGTCGCGACAGCCTGGTTCATTTACGAACAGACACAGGATCCCTTGTCTCTTGGTCTGATTGGTCTGGCGACCTTTCTGCCTTCCTTGCCCTTGTCATTGCTCACAGGTCCAGCGGCTGATCGGTATGATAGGCGCATGATCCTGATTTTGGGCTGCTCGATGATGTCCATTTGTGCAGCGCTGATGGTGGCTTTGATTCAGACCAGCTATCTTTGGCCAGTCTATGTCATCGTTGTGATTTTGGGTTCGGCACGCGCCTTCACCAATCCGGCAGGTCAGGCTTTAATGATGAATATCGTGCCGGATGATGAATTCACCTCGGCAGTTTCGTGGAATAATTCGATCACGCAAAGCGCGACTATTATCGGTCCCGGCCTGGGGGGCTTGCTCTATCCGCTGGGTGCGACAGTTCCATTTATAGTCGCGTTTTTGTTTTTCACGGCGGCTGTTCTCATCTCAGTCAATATCATTCCCCGTCCCAATAAAGGGGCAAAGCCTCCGATCACCTTTGATATGTTGATCGCGGGCTATCGCTATATTTGGGGCAAGCCAGTCATTCTGGGCTCGATCACGCTTGATTTGGCTGCGGTTCTGCTGGGTGGGGCAACGGCTCTC
>OMIJ01000195.1 GCA_900299065.1 Hyphomicrobiales bacterium | reverse complement strand
TGCAAGGGCGGCGGCGCGGCCGATGCCCGTTCCAGCGCCGGTGATAATGGCGGTTTTTCGCTGCTCAGGACCTGCTTGCGTCATCTGTGATTCAGCCTCAATCTGCAAATCTCATAATCTGATTTGTGCCCAAACCGGGGATCGTCATGCTGCGGTGTTTGTGTTGTAAGCCTATGGCCTATCTGGCCTCTGTGTCTGAGTCCAGCGGGGGAGGGGTGCGGCGCCCTTTATCGGCGGGGCCGGTTGACCCTGAGCTTATAGGCGATCTGGTGGCCGCCAATCGTATTCTTGCAACCCAAAATGTGCTCGATGGGTATGGGCATGTGAGCATGCGCCATCCCAACAATAAGGATCATTTTTTGCTGTCGCGCTCGCTGGCGCCTGCGCGCGTGTGCCGGGCGGATATCATGGAATATGCCGGGGATAGCGAGCCCGTTTCGGGCGAGCATCGCGCCTCTTATCTTGAGCGTTATATTCATGGCGAGATTTATCAAGCAAGGCCAGATGTAATGGCGATTGTCCATTCGCATTCGGCCTCCGTTTTGCCCTTTGCCATTTCCAAAACGCCCATGCAGGCCGTGTTTCATATGAGCGCTTTTTGGCGCAGGGTGTGCCGATCTATGATGCGCGCGAGTTTTTTGGCGATACGGATTTGTTGGTAAGTTCAAATGCGATGGGCGCTGCTTTGGCCAAAGTGCTGGGCCACAAGCCTATGGCGCTCATGCGTGGCCATGGCAATGTGGCTGTTGGTTCATCACTGCAAGAAGCGGTCTATCGCGCCATTTATTCCGAAGTGAATGCGCATATGCAATTGCAGGCGCAAGCTCTGAAAGGCCCGCTTACTTTCCTCAACGAGGTTGAGGGTGCAAAGGCCGATGCCACGGTGATGAAAACCATCTCGCGGCCATGGGACTTATGGAAGGCGCAAGTTGTCATTGAGTGAGTTTTGAAATTTGATGGGATCAGATCACATCAAATTTTTCAATCGCCCATTTTTCTTTTGCCGCATCCTTAATCCAGGCCTGATAGGCAGGCAGGGCCATGATTGCATCCATATAGGCGCGCGTTGTCTTGCTGACTTTGATGTCATAAATATGCAGACGCGTAACAATAGGCGCAAACATCGCATCAACGGCAGTGAATTTGCCAAAAAGAAACGGCCCGCCGCGGCCATAGGCTTTACGGGTGTTGGCAAAGGCGCTTTCAAGGCGCGCGACATCCAAAGCGGCTTCTGGCGTCAATTCTCTTGCTTTGACGGGGCGACGAAAGACAGTGGGGCAATGCTGGCGCAGGGCTTGAAAGCCTGCATGCATTTCAGCGCTCAGCGAACGGGCAAGCGCGCGAGCGGCTTTATTCTTGGGCCAAATATTTTTCTGCGGATATTTCTCGGCAATATATTCGATCACAGAAATGGATTCATACACAATGACATCGCCATCTTTGAGCGCGGGCATTTTACCGACGGGCGAATGTTTCAGCATTTTCTTCTTTGAGTCAGGTCGTGCCATGGGAATGACGACTTCTTCAAAGGGAATGCCCATGCTGGCCATGAGGAGCCAGGGACGCATGGACCATGAAGAATAAGCTTTATTGGCAATGAAAAGTGTCACCGGCATAGCGGGCCTCTTTGATTCGTGAATAGCAGATTATAGCCTGTTCACGCTTGGGGCGTGAACTCATAGCTTTGCAGGCATCTTCCAGAATTTGAGTTGCGAGTGATCAACCACTGGAAGGTTGACCCGAGAGGGATGTTGTTCGTCCATAAACACAGTATTGATCGCCACACGTGGCAGGCGACCTTCGCCCTCGGGCTCATAGGAATTGGGGTTCACATCATATTTGGGGAAATTGCTGGATGAGATATCCAGCCTGATCCTATGGCCCGCCTTGAACAGATTGGCGGTTGCGAAAGGTTCAATCTCGATTTTGAAAATTTCACCTCTTTGAATGGGCTCGGGCTTTGCAAAGGAATTGCGATAGCGGCAGCGAAAGATTCCATCCGTGAGGTTCATCGCAAAGCCTAATGGCCAATCGGCGGAGGGAGGATAGACATCAATCAACTTAGCGGTGAAATCAGTATCTGGCTGATCACTGGTCACCCAGAGTTCGATCTTGATGGGGCCAATGATTGCCAGATCATCTCTCAAAGTTTCGCTTTCAAAAGACAGAACATCGCGGCGACCGGATAGGGGCAGGCCGGAATTCATGCAGCCGAAAAAGCGCTCATCCTCGCGCTGATCAAAAGCACCGCCGACAAAGACCGGCTGGCCGGAGGTCAAAGCTCCTCCAATGGTTGGCACAGGATTGAGCGGATCAAAGTGATAGCTCTGGGAAGCCGCATTGGGAGCAGGCCTGTCTTTGGCCAAAGTGCCGGAGCGATGAATATGCCAATGTTCAAATTTGGTTCCTGGCAAAGGCCAATGATCCGCCTCTATCCATTCGCCACCATGATCAAGCTTGTTCTGTTGTGTGCGCCTGCCGCCGCCACCGCCCATCAGGAAGAGACGCACGCGTGGTTCTTCTTGCACCTTTGCCTGTTTGAGATGGCGATTGAACCAATTGAGCCGATAGGCCAGCCAATCTGTGGCAACATTTTGCTCAAACAAAGCCTTTGCACCAAAGTCCACATCGCCAATCACGCGTTTGGTGCGATCGCCATGTGTCCAAGGTCCCATAATGAGTTGAAGGGGGCGCTGAGCTGAGCGCGAGAGGCCAGCGAAATTGTCAAAGGTTGTTTTGACATAAGCATCATACCAGCTCGACATCAGCGCGACTGGAATGTTCGGCAAAGTGTCATAATAACCTTCGGCATAAAGACCGATTTTCTGCCGATATGAATCAAACGTGCCATGGCGCCATTGTTCGAGGAGATAATCCTCATAATCCTCATCCCAGCGCACGGGGGATCTTCCCTTTGACCAGGGCATGGATTTGAACCAAGCAAAAATGTTCTCTGCTTCTAAAGCGGCGCGAATAGCAGGATTATGTTCTGCATTGCGGCTTTCCTTGGCATGGTTCCAGGCCCATGTGGCTTGTTTGAGTTCAAACGCGCCGCCCTGTCTGATGCCGCAGGTGAAAGCATTGGAGAAGCCGCCTGAGTCTAGAATCATGCAAGCGAGCGCGGGCGGATTGAGACAGGCTGCTGCCATTTGTGTATGCGCAGCATAGGAAAGGCCCATCATGCCCACACGCCCATTGCACCAGTCCTGTTTGGCGATCCAGTCGATGGTGTCAAAGCCATCGGGGCCCTCGGAGAGATATTTCGTGAATTCCCCTTGCGAGCTATAACGTCCGCGGCAATCTTGGAAGACGACGGCATAGCCAGCTTGAGTGAAATGGCTGGCGAGATCGGCCCTGTTCATGGGTGAAGATTGGCCAGCCAATAATTCCGAGCGTGAGGGCTTGTGCTTGCCATAGGGCGTGCGCTCAAGAATGACGGGCAGGGGACCTTTGGCATTGGTGGGCAAATAGACATCGGTGGCCAGATGTACGCCATCACGCATGGGGATGGCGATATCGTGCAAAAGGGTCTGGTCAGAGGATTCAGGGGCAGTGTCTGATTCAAGCATGAGGGCAGATTAAGCGCTTTCGACCCTTGAGGGAACAGGCGGGCATAAGCCTCTTGCAGTCTGGCAAGAGCGGCTTTAACAGCTAGAGAGGGCAAGGGTCGCGTTTGATCAGCCCGCTTTCCTGCCAGTGTGAGGCTAATTTTGGGTGAGCCCATCTCAAACCCGTCTGCGTCTGAGGCTTGGCGCTTTTGCGTTGCCCCGATGATGGATTGGACGGATCGTCACTGCCGGGTGTTTCATCGCACCTTTAGCCGCAGGGCGCGGCTTTATTCGGAAATGGTGACGACGGGAGCCATTATTCACGGGCCGCGTCAAAGGCTGCTGGGGTTTGACCCCAGTGAGCGTTCGCTTGCTTTGCAATTGGGTGGCTCTGATCCCAAGGATCTGGCTTTATGTGCGAAGATTGGCGAAGATTTTGGCTATGATGAGATCAATCTCAATTGTGGCTGTCCGTCGGATCGGGTGCAGAATGGGGCTTTTGGCGCTTGTCTGATGCGCGAGCCTGAATTGGTAGGCGCCTGTGTTGCAGCAATGAAAACCTCGGTGCGTATTCCTGTTACGGTGAAGTGCCGTATTGGAGTGGATGATCAGGATCCGCAGGCAGCGCTTTGGGCTATGGCGAAAAGCGTGATTGATGCTGGGGCAGATGCTTTGATCGTGCATGCGCGCAAAGCCTGGCTGCAGGGGCTGTCACCGAAGGAAAATCGCGATGTGCCTCCGCTTGATTATCCGCTCGTCTATCAGCTCAAGGCCGATTATCCGCATGTGCCGATCATCATCAATGGCGGGATCACCGATCTGGCTCAGTCTCAGCATCACCTTGCATATGTTGATGGTGTGATGCTGGGGCGCAGTGCCTATCATGAGCCGGGCCTTTTGGGCTCTGTCGATCCTGTATTGTTTGAGCAGGCCGCACCCTATGAAACGCAATTTGAGGTGTTGGAGGCCTATCTGCCCTATATTGAGGCGCGCTTGTCAGAAGGTGTGAGGCTTGCCGATATGACACGTCATCTTTTGGGACTGTTCACGGGCATGCCGGGCGCAAGAGCCTGGCGGCGGCATTTGGCGACCTATGCAGTCAAATCCGGGGCGGGGCTGGAGATTGTGCGACAGGCCGCAGCTTTGGTGCATCCTTCTACCTCCCTCAATCAGACAGAGGCTCAGCTTGTGGGCTGATCGGGTTTCTGGGCGCTTGGGGCAGGCTCGTTTGCTCGTTCTGGGCCATTCAGCCGATTGAGGATGGCCTGACGCTGTAGCGCGGATAAATTGGACCATTGCGCGATTTCATCAATATGGCGTCCGCAGCCCAGACAGATCTGGTCGAGAGGATCCAAAAGGCAGATTTGAACGCAGGGTGAAAGGGGGAGGGCGGACATAGCCCTTGATCGACCATTTGTTCCGCCTTTGCAATCATGGTTTTGCGGTTTAAGAGGCTGGCAGGCTTTATTTAGGATTTAAGATGGCTGCCTCCGGACTTCCCTTTGACGATATTCGCAATCTCCTGCCGCTTATGCCGCCAGCCTCGCAGGTCTGTGTCGATGAGGTGCGGGCGCGCGAGAGCCAATTGGCCAAGCCAGAGGGTTCGCTTGGCCGTCTGGAGGAGATTGTGGCCTTTCTGGCCGCCTGGCAGGGACGCTCCCAACCTTTAGTGCAGCGCCCGCTTGTGGCGCTCTTCCTCGCCAATCATGGCCTAGCTGAGCGGAATATTTCGGCCTCGCCCATTTCAATGACGCGCGCCATGCTCGACAATTTTGCTGCCGGAGGCGCGGCGGTCAATCAGATCTGCGCCACTTATGATGTTGGCTTGAAAGTCTTTGAGCTCGCCTTGGATGTGCCGACCAAAGACATTGTGACAGAACCAGCTATGGATGAAGCCGAGGCGGCTGCAACCATCGCCTTTGGGATGGAGGCCATTGCAGGGGGTACGGATCTTCTCGCTCTTGGTGAAACAGGTGTCGGCAATACAACTATTGCCGCAGCGATTTATCATGCCCTTTATGGCGGCTCTGCAGCTGACTGGGTTTTGCATTCTTCGCGTCAGGATCAATCCCTGCGGGCGCGTCAGATTGCTGCAGTGGAGGCGGCTGTGGCTTTGCATCGCGATCATGTGATTGATCCTCTTGAATTGCTGCGTCGTCTTGGAGGGCGCGAGATTTTGGCGATTGCCGGAGCCATATTGGCGGCGCGTATGGAGCACATTCCTGTCGTGCTGGATGGCTATGTCTCTTGTGCAGCAGCAGCTGTGTTACATCGTCTCGATCCCGCAACAATAGATCATTGCATGGCGGGGCACGTTGCGGGCGATGCTGCCCATGCCAATGTGCTTATGCGTATTGGCAAAAAGCCCTTGCTGGATTTAGGTATTGATCTGGGGCAGGGCGCAGGTGCTGCCTTGGCGCTCGGATTGATTAAGGCAGCCCTTGCTTGTCACCGGGATATGGCGACTTTTGAGCAGGCCTCTGTTCCTCGCGCTCTGCCCTAAGTGTGCTTCGTCTTCAAGCGGCGCGGCGCGGATTGCGGCGCTGACTATAGGGAATATAATCTTCGAAGCTTTCCATTTTTAACTCGCCGGGATTGATCTGCGGTAGCGCATTCATCACACGATCCGGGGGCAGGGCGACAAGAACCTCAGTGCCTACTCTCACTTCCGAGGTGAGGGTGAATGTGCCGCCATGCATTTCCACAAGACCTTTGACAATTGGCAGGCCTAGTCCTGACCCTTCATCGGCATTTTTCTGAGCCATAGAGCCGCGGCCGAAAGATGACAGAACGATGGGGATTTCATCGGCTGGAATGCCTGGGCCCGTGTCGCGTATGCTCACATATTCGCCGCCATTGCTGGTACTGCCAGCCTTAATGGTGATAGTGCCACCTTGCGGGGTGAATTTGATCGCATTGTTTAGAAGATTGAGAATGATCTGACGCAAGGCCCGTTCATCGGCCCAAAGACGTGGCAGTTTGGCTTCGATGTGCTCATGCATGGTGATTTCTCGATTTTGCGCGCGCATGCGCAGCAAATGCGTACAGTCTTCAACAACACCAGCCAGGGAGACAGCTTCTTCCTTGAGTTCATAACGTCCGGCTTCAACACGCGAGAGATCGAGAATTTCA
>OMIJ01000194.1 GCA_900299065.1 Hyphomicrobiales bacterium | reverse complement strand
TTACAAAGGGGCGAATATTGGCATCAACCAACAAGGGCTGCGCGACGGGAGCGAGCACTTTTTCAATTTCCTGCGCGAGGATTTGTTTGACCTCTTCAGGCTCAATGGTTTTGTCAAATCGGCCTGCGCCCACGCTTTGGCGAATGCGTGTGGCCATTGCGACCCCAAGATCAGCTTGAATGAGCAGATCCTCCAGATCATCGAGCATGGCGGCATCCAGCCGCCGCTTGGTGAAGACATCCGCAATGCCGCGACCAATCGAAGTGGAGGAGCGCGCCAGTCCAGATTTGAGGCGCTGCCACCAGGATAATTTTGGTTTGGGCTCGTCCTGCGCCTGTGAATGAGCGGGCGAAGGGCTGTCAGGCGGGCTTTGGGACGCGACTGAGGCTTTGTCTGGCGCGCGACCAAACAGGCGGCCAAGAAGGCCCCCGCGTTTTTTATCTGTCCCGGAATCAGGCTTGTCAGCTTCGCTCATCAAATCTCTTTAAACCTGCCAGACTCAAATCGGCTATTGACGGATCACTTCCGCACCTCGATAGCCTGTTGTGGATGACGCCGGAAGAGATAAACGCCCGCCTTCTTTATCGCGATGGTCTTTTGCTGGTGATCAACAAGCCGGCAGGCATAGCCGTGCATCGCGGCCCCAAGGGCGGGCCTTGCCTAGAAGATGCCTTCGAAGCCTTGCGCTTCGGCCTGCCACGCAATCCTGCTTTGGCGCATCGTCTGGACCGGGACACATCGGGATGTCTGGTTCTGGGGCGTCATCGCAAGGCTTTGGAAAAGCTTGGTCTTCTGTTTAAACAGGGGAAAATCTCGAAGACCTATTGGGCGCTTGTCGAAGGCCAGCCCGAGGCCTCCGAGGGCCTGATTGACCTGCCTTTGGGTAAGCTTGATCCTGGCCGGGGCTGGTGGATGAAAGTGGACCCCAAAGGCCTGCCCTCGCAGACCCGCTGGCGCCTGTTGGGAAGCCATAGGGATGAAGAGGGCAAACTGGTCAGCTTTATGGCTTTGGAGCCTTTGACCGGCCGCACACATCAATTGCGTGTGCATTGCGCCGCTATGGGCTGGGCAATTGTTGGCGATCCTATTTACGGCAGCGCGCCCCGCATGGGCGGAATCGGATTACAATTACATGCGCGGGGGATAAGCATTCCCCTGTCAGCCAATAAAGCACCGATTATGGTGGAAGCGCCCGTCCCGGAGCATATGCGCGATCATCTCATCGCCTGTGGCTGGAGCGCGGCAGAGGATGATGCTTTGAACCGTGCTGAACCAAACTCAGATCGGACTGGCGAATAGGGTCTCGTCCTGCATCTTGGTGACTCGCACATTCAGCAATTGACCATGGGGAATATCTGACTCCAAAGTCAGGGCGGTGAAATCCTCCGCCCGCGCAATGCCGCCTCGCTCTGTGAGGACATGCAGAGTTTTGCCAATCTGCGCGTGCAAATACCTGCTTAAAACTTCGTTCCCCTTTGTCCGTAAACGGCTGGCGCGCTCTTTTCTGAGCCTGGCATCCACTTGCGGCATTTTTGCTGCGGGTGTGCCCGCGCGTGGCGAGAAAGGAAAGACATGAAGATGGGTCAGGCCACATTCATCAACCAGATCCAGAGAGCGTTGAAACATTTCTTCGCTCTCGGTCGGAAAGCCGGTGATGATATCCGCGCCAAACACGATATTGGGACGCAGCTTTCGGAGGCTTTGGCAAAAGGCAATGGCTTGCGCACGCGTGTGACGCCGCTTCATGCGTTTGAGAATGAGATCATCGCCTGCCTGCAAAGATAAATGCAAATGCGGCATCAAGCGAGGCTCGTGTGCGATGACATCCAGCAAAATCGGATCGGCCTCAATGCAATCAATTGAGGACAGGCGCAGGCGAGGAAGCTGCGGCACATTGCGCAATAGATCGCGCACCAATTGACCCAGCGAGGGCTCGCCTTGCAGATCATGTCCCCAGGAGGTCAGATCAACGCCGGTGAGCACGACTTCATGAATCCCGCGCTCCAAAATAAGCTGAATCTGTGTGATGATTTGCGCGGCAGGTACAGAGCGTGAGGGGCCGCGCCCATAGGGAATAATGCAAAAGGTGCAGCGATGATCGCAACCGGTCTGCACTTCGACAAAGGCCCGCGTCTGACCCTCGATGGAATCAACAAGGCCAGAGCCAAAATGCTCTTCGGGCTGATCGGGGATTTGCATAATATCGCTCACGCGCATGCGTGTGCCCTGGGCAAGAGTTTGCTTTAAATGCGCCCAGATTTGCGGATCGGTTTTTTCGCGATTACCCAAAACCAGAGAGACTTCATCCATATCTGCAAATGTCTCTGGTTCAATCTGCGCGCCGCAACCGGTGACAATGATGGGGCGCTCGGGATGATCGCGCCGCATGCGGCGGATTGTCTGACGCGCCTGACGCATGGCCTCATTGGTGACGGCGCAGGTGTTGAGAATGAACAAGTCCTGCTCGAGCCCGGCGGCTTGCGCGGCACGACGAATGGCCTCCGATTCCAAAGCATTTAACCGGCAACCAAAAGTCTCCACCGCAATAGGCGCCGCCCTCGAGCTCATGCGGGCAGACCAGCAAAGAGCTCTGGCGAAAAATGCCCTTCAAATTCGAGTTCCACCGGCCCTGTCATGATCACATGATCATCACTCACACGCCAATCGATCAAGAGATCACCGCCGGGCAGGCTGACGCGCACTAGGCGATCAGTCAGATTCTTGCGGGCAGCCGCAACAGCTGCGGCGCAAGCGGCAGAACCGCAGGCTTGCGTAATGCCAACACCGCGTTCCCAGACTCTCAATCTAATATGATCGCGCGACAGGATTTGCGCGAGCGAAATATTAGCCTTTTCAGGAAAGATCGGATCATGTTCCAGCACTGGCCCTAAATGAGGCAGATCATAGGCCTCAACATCAGCGACAAAAAATATGGCATGCGGATTGCCCATATTGACCGCAGACGGGCCTTGCAAAATGGGATGATCGGCCGGACCAATACTTAAATTGATCTGGCGCGTATCTGCATAAGCATCCCGCAATGGAATATCGGCCCAGCGTAATTTTGGTGGGCCCATATCAACCGAGAAACTCCACTCACCCTTGCGCTGACAGGTGAGCAGTCCTGCCCTGGTTTCCACCACAAGACTTTGCGTTTCATTCTCGCGCATCAAATGCCAAGCCACACAGCGCGTGCCATTGCCGCATGCGCCCGATTGCGTGCCATCATTATTAAAGATTTTCACATAGGATAAAGTGCCGGGGCTATGCGGATCTTCCAGCACCATTAATTGATCATAAGCAAGGTCCTTGCCGGCCGCTATGGCGCGCGCCTCGGCTGCGCTGACCTGAATATTTTTGCCACGCAGGTCCAGCACAATGATTTCATTGCCAAGGCCGTTCATTTTGGCAAAGGGGAGATGGGCAAGAGCACTCATTAAAAAATCAAACCTCTGATCTGATTATTCTATATAGCGCAAAGGGAGCGGCTCGCCTATATGCACAAATGATCTCGCCATTATGGGCCTAATCGTGCATTGCTACTGGAGCCGATTCGAGGCGAATACCATCTTCGACAGGTTCTGATTTTCTCGCGGAGTGACTTATGACAACGCGGTTTCATTCTTTTCTTTTAAAACTTGTTGTGGCCGCTCTGGTCGCAAGCTCTCCTTTGACTTTGGCAGGCCCGGTTTTGGCCCAAGCCTTGGCCCAAGCCACTGCCCCTACCAACCCCATGCCGCCACGCGATGTGCCTGGCGATGATGGCAATGTACAAAACAAGCTCTATCAAAGCCGGCCCGTTGCCATGCTGGGCGGCAAATCAAGCTGGGAAGAAGGATTTCAAACCCTCACCAGCAATTTTGCCAAAATCCGCGCCGCGCTGAAGGCCGCGGGCCTGAACGAAGAGGGGCCGCCTCTGGCTGTGTTTCTGGAAACCGATGATGATGGCTTTAAATTTGAAGCCATGGTGCCTGTGGCCTCACCACCGACGGGGGGCGTGCAATTGGGCAATGGCATTCGCCTGACCACAACACCCAATGGGCAGACGCTGAAATTTCAGCATCGCGGCGCCTATGACGATATTGATTCAACCTATGAAGCAATCACGGCCTATCTGGATGAGAAAGCCTTAAATGCGGCCAATGTCTTCATTGAGGAATATATCAAGGAAGCCAAATCGCCTGACGATAATGAGCTGGCCGTCGATATTTATGTGTTTCTCAAATGATCATCTGAGTAAAGCACGCAAATGATCGATCCGATCCTGTGTCTCGCTCAGGCCATTGGCGAAATCAGCAAATAATTCCCCCATGCCGTGATAGATTGCGGCGGCAGAATTATCGCCAGTGCTAGCGAGGAAATCGGCAATCTCCTCCATTTCGCCAACAAAGCGATAGGCCTTGGGAAACATAGCGGGAACTTGCGGGCGAAAATAGGCCAGAAAATCTGGCTGGGATTGCGCCAATTGTTCCAATAGTGCTGGACCTGCGCCTGCCTTGAGCGCAGCCGATAGCATAGCAGCACCCAGAGCCTGAAAGCCTTTGGTCAATCCGGCATAAGACATTTTGAGTGCAGAGGCCGCACCAATCGGCCCGTCCAGCACTCGTATATCGAGGCCTGCACCAAGACGCGCCTTCACCTCTGAAGCCTTGGTGCCCGCAAGGTAAATAGCCGGACTGTCTGATCCTTTGGGTGGCCCTCCAATAATGCCTGCATCCACCAGATCAATTCCTGCAGGGGCGAGACAATCGGCAATGGCTTTCATTGTGCGGGGACTCACAGCATTGGCATCGACATACAGCGGCTTTGTCTCAGAGCGCTGCAGGACAGGCACTAAAGCCTGCGCCAAAGGCAAGGCCTGTGCGGGCGGGAGGATGGATAGAAAGAGATCACATTGCGCGACCTGATCCATCGAAATAGCTTGCATGCCTGCCTGTTGGGCGCGCGCCTGACTTGCGGAACTGCGCCCATCAAGCACAGTGAACACCTGATGACCGGAGGCGACCAAACGTGCGCCAATGGCACTGCCCATGGCTCCCTGTGCGATGATAGTAATTCTAGAAGGCATGATGAGTCCTTTCTGTCCAAACAAAGCATGGCGGATCAAGGACAGCAACTGACCTGATCCAATCTGGCCCAAGCAGGTTCGTTTAGTATAATCCATGCTTAAAGCTGGAAAATTGAACCCTCTTATGCTAGCCTTCTCCCATATTGAAAATGCATTGATCCATGCGGAGGTTGGTTCATGACCGTGTCCGTGCTTTCCGCCGCAAAACGATTGGCCGCTCGATCAGGCTGGACTCTCAGCAATCTGGAACTCCAAAAAATTCTCTACCTCGCCCATATGGTTCACTTAGGCCGCACAGATGGAGCGCCGCTGGTCCATGGGCTTTTTGAAGCCTGGGATTATGGGCCCGTGCATCCCGATCTGTATCATCGAGTCAAAATATTCGGGAGCAGTCCTGTTAAAAACATATTCCAATCCTATGCTGATCTACCCGAGAGTCTGGAACGAGAGATCATCGACGAGGCCTATGTAAAGCTCGGAAAATTGGGCTCTGGGCAACTTGTTCACATAACCCATCGCCCCGGTGGAGCCTGGGAGACGAATTATCAACCCAACCAGAGAGGCTGTTTTATTCTCAACAGTGATATTCTGAAAGAATATCTGGGTCTGGCAAATGTCCCCGTCTGATCCAGCCAAGCCCTCTGGATTTGACAGACTCGCGCCCAGTGAAGCGTCCAAGCAAGACCTACAAATTTCCGAGCTGCAAAAGCAACTGGCTCATGAAAAGGATGCGCGTCGGGAAGATTTGTTCATTTTTATCGTCGTCCTGGTCTTGCTGCTTGATGTGACGTTCTTCAGTATTTTGCCCAATCTGGCCGGGCCTTTGGCGCTCGTTGTTTTAGAGCTTCTCATTTTCATCCCCTTGGCCCGGCGGATGGGCTTGGAGGAAATCGCTTTGATTTGCGGCAATGTCATCGACCGTTTGGCAGGAAAGGTCGAGGCGAGCGATAAAGCGGGCAAGGCCAGCTAAACTTCCCCTCCCCCCTAAAGTGACCCCGCACTAACCCCGCCATAATTGACTCTGGGTCCCACGAAGCCTAAAAGTCTCTCATTCTCGTCAGAGATGCCTTTTTGAACCCGCCGACCCGTCCTTGAGACAGGAGGCTCCCGTCCGGCAGCGCGATGCGCCCCCGGGCGTATTTTGCTTTGGGCCTTTAAAGCTCCGGGGATGAAACCCTAAGGCTGAAAGCCAGAGCAATCAAAGAGGCTAAGAGAGTTTTGGCAGGGTCTGCTGATGTCAGCAGGCTGGACACAGGAGCGCAGAATGTTCGAGGGGCTGAGTCAAAAGCTCTCCGGCATATTCGATCAACTCACCCGTCGCGGCGCTTTGTCCGAGGGGGATGTTGATCTTGCTTTGCGTGAAGTGCGCCGCGCCCTTCTCGAAGCCGATGTGGCACTGGATGTGGTGCGCTATTTCACCGATCAAGTGCGTCAACGCGCGATTGGCGCCAATATTGTCAAATCCGTCACACCCGGCCAGATGGTCATCAAAATCGTCCATGATGTGCTGGTGGAGACTTTAGGCCAGGATGCTGAGCCGATTGATCTCAATGCACCCGCGCCCATTGCCATTATGATGGTTGGTCTGCAGGGCGCAGGTAAAACCACAACTACGGCGAAGATCGCCAAGCGCCTCTCAGAGCGCAATAAGATGCACGTGCTCATGGCCTCGCTGGACGTGAAGCGCCCTGCGGCGCAAGAGCAGCTCGCCGTGCTTGGCCGCCAGATTGGCATTGATACTCTGCCCATCGTTGCTGGCCAGACACCTGTGCAGATTGCCCAGCGCGCTGAAGAGGCCGCACGCCTGCAAGGCTATGACATTGTCATGCTGGATACAGCAGGCCGCACGCATATTGACGAGCCTTTGATGCTCGAAATGGCGCAGATCAAAGCTGCCGGACGGCCGCATGAAATCTTGCTGGTCGCGGATAGTTTAACGGGTCAGGATGCGGTCAATCTTGCCAAGAATTTTGATCAGCATGTTGGCATTACCGGCCTTGTGCTCACGCGCACAGATGGTGATGGACGCGGCGGCGCGGCCTTGTCCATGCGAGCTGTCACCGGCAAACCGATCAAGCTGATCGGCACAGGTGAAAAGGTCGAAGATCTCGATGAATTTCATCCCCAGCGCATAGCCAATCGCATTTTAGGCATGGGCGACATTGTCTCGCTTGTCGAAAAGGCGGCGCAGACGATTGATGCTGAAAAGGCCCAAGCGATTGCCGAGCGCATGCGCAAGGGCAAATTCGATCTCAATGATCTGGCCGAGCAATTGGCGCAGGTCGAAAAGATCGGCGGCTTGGGCGGCATTATGGGCATGTTGCCCGGCATGGCCAAATTGAAAGATCAAATGGCAGCGGCCAATCTGGATGAGCGCATGATCAAGCGCCAACGCGCCATTATTTTGTCCATGACGCCGCAAGAGCGGCGCAATCCTGATATTCTCAAAGCTGCGCGCAAACGGCGCATTGCTGCCGGCTCAGGCACAAAGCCCGAAGACATTAATCGTCTGCTCAAACAACATCGGCAAATGGCCGATATGATGAAAGCCATGGGCGGCGCCAAGCGCGGCGCCATGGGCAAAATGGCGCAAATGTTTGGCCTTGGTGGCGGCATGCAAATGCCATCACCCGAGCAGATTGAGGCCATGAAACAGCAAATGGGCGCAGGCGGCCTGCCCCCTGAAATGCCCAAATTGCCCAGCACGCCTCCGCCCAATCTTCTGGGCAATGGACCCTCCGGCAGTGCGCCAGGCGGTCCTCCGGGACTTGGCGGTCTTCCGGGACTTGGAGGTGGCAAATTGCCCGGTTTAGGCGGTGGCCTTCTGGGCGGGTTCAATCCCTTTGGAGGCAAGAAAAAATGAAATTCCATCCCGGCCTGCCGGGACGGTGGCTACAGGCCGAACGAGGGGCCGGGGTCATTGGCACGCATATCACTCGCCCCTCACATCATCTGATCTGCAAGGATCGTTAGCAAAAGAAGGAAACAGCATGCCGCTTAAAATTCGTCTCTCGCGCGGTGGCGCAAAAAAGCGTCCGTTCTACCGTCTGGTTATCGCTGACTCGCGTATGCCGCGTGATGGCCGCTTCATCGAGCGCATTGGCACTTTCGATCCTTTGAAGTCAAAGGACGATGCCACACGCCTGACCGTGGAAATCGAAAAGGCTCAGGCCTGGATTGCCAAAGGTGCGCAGCCCACCGATCGCGTCGCCCGCCTGCTCGAGAGCGTTGGCGTTGGCAAGCGCGAAGCGCGCAACAATCCTGAAAAGGCCAAGCCGAAGAAGAAGGCGCAAGAGCGCGCCGCAGCAGCGGCTGCTGCCGCCGCCTCTGCCGCTGAAACAGCCAGCGAGTGATGACATCGTCCAGAGTGATGACGTCTTGCAAGTCTGCGCTTAATGCGCAGACGAGCATGTTTCCATGACGGCCCGCATTCTTGTGGGCCGTTTTGGCGCGCCTCATGGTGTGCGCGGTGAAATCCGGCTGAAATCCTTCACCGGAGATCCCGCTGCCATTGCTGATTATGTCGGCCTGAGTGATGAACAGGGCCGTCAAACTTTTCGCATTCTCTCTGCGCGTCCCATCAAAGATGATTTGTTGATTGTGCGCCTGCATGGCATTGGAGATCGCGCTGCGGCGCAAGCCCTGACCAATGTCGATATTTACATGGATCGCGCCAACCTGCCGCAGACCGATGAAGATGAATTCTACCATTCCGATCTCATTGGCCTGAGCGCCCGATTGCAGGATGGCACACAGATCGGCACGATTGTGCGTGTGCTCAATTTTGGCGCCGGTGATATTCTTGAAATTGCCCCTCCTGAAGGCGAGACAATGTTGATCGCCTTTACCAAAGCCAATGTGCCACAGATCGATGTGAAGGGTGGCTTTGTGATTATCAACCCGCCCGCCGAGACTGAGGCGAAGGACGAGGGCTAGATCTCGTCCCGTCTCATGATTTCTTTTTTGGGCCATTTTGCGCGAAGATCATTGCTGCCATAATTTGGCAGCAAGACCTGTATGCTGTCTTGAGGGGGCTTATGTCACGCGCACAAAGATTACTCGATCTCATCCAGGTCCTGCGTCAGCATAAATATGCGATAGCGGGGAGTGTATTGGCTGACACTTTAGGAATTTCGATCCGGACCCTTTATCGCGATATTGAAAGCCTGCGTGCGCAAGGCGCGAATATCGAGGGTGAGCCTGGCATGGGTTATGTGCTCAAGCCCGGCTTTATGTTACCGCCCCTTATGTTCACCGATGTTGAGATTGAAGCTCTTGTGCTGGGCTCTCGCTGGATTGGGGAGCGCGCTGACGATGAACTTGCTCAGGCTGCCCGCAGGGCCTTGTCGAAGATATCAACTGTTCTGCCTGCCGATCTCAAGCGCATGGTCGATACAACTAATCTGATCATTGGTCCTTCAACAGATCAGAAAACGATCACGATTGATCTGGGCGCGGTGAGGCGATCCATACGCGAAGAGAAGAAGGTTGAGATTGCTTATTCTGACGACAAGCACAAAAACTCCCACCGCATTATATGGCCTTTTGCCCTTGCCTTTTTTGACTCCGGCCGAATTATTATTGCCTGGTGTGAATTGCGCCAAGATTTCCGGCATTTTCGCGCGGACCGCATTATGAGCTGGGCGCCAAGGAGCGAGAAATATCCGCGCCGTCGCAATATATTGTTAAAGGAATGGCGCCAATCCGAGGGAATTGGTGAACCATAAGGCTACTGCCATTTTCTGACAGCTATCTGGTTTACCCCTGCGTTAATCAGAGGTCCATTATGCCTCTGTCGAGCAGGAGACATTATGAAAAAATATCAATTTTCGACACAAACCGCCATTTCTGCTGAACATCTTTACAATGGGATTTCGGATATTGGTAATTGGCCCAAATGGGACAATGAGCTTAAGACAACCTCATTTAATGGCCCGCTCGTCGCAGGCACTCGTTTCACGATAAAGCCCAAAGATGGCCCTCTGGTCGCGATGGAGCTCATTGAGGCCTCAGCACCATTGCGCTTTATTAATCTTGCACATTTGCCTTTGGCAAAAATTCGCTCCTCCCATTTTTTTACACCGCAATCAGATGGCACGACGAAGATTGAGATGAGCATTGAAGTGTTCGGCCTGCTTGAATTTTTGTGGGATCGACTTATCGCGAGAAAATTAGCTCAAGAGGCAGCCGAGCATACACAGGCTTTTCTTGATTATGTCGCGGCGAGGCAGGCATGAAACCGCGCATTGAAAAAAGCTGGCTGGCTGTTGCATCTGCTGAACATGTGCAGATTGGCCTTGCATCAGGCATTATGCAGGTCTGTCACGGCAAGGCAGGACCCTTGCGACGCCTCTCCTGTGGTGATCGGATTGTCTATTATTCACCAACTACCACATTCAAAGCTGGCACACGGCTTCAAGCTTTTACGGCCATTGGGCGCGTGAAGCCGGGGGAGCCCTATTTTTATGATATGGGCGGAGGATTTATCCCCTCACGCAGGAATGTTGATTGGTTTGATGCACAAGAGGCACCAATCCACCCCCTGCTCCATGCGCTTTCATTTACAGAGGGTCGCAAAAACTGGGGCTATTTCTTACGATTTGGGCTGATCGAAATCACAGCTGCAGATATGGATAAGATTGCACTTGCCATGCAGGCCAAAGATATAGGCGGCTCACTTTAGAACTTGTGTGCGGCTCATGGGCTGTAAGTGCAAATGACTGAGCATATCCCTCCTGTGCACCTGACGCAATATTAGGCGAGAGGCGTTTCAGGCCTCTCTTCAAGCTATTAAACTCGTTGATTGTTTCCTATTCTTATTGGGACGCCCCTTTGCCTATGCGGGCATTCGTGTTAAGCGCCGCATCTGACCTTCAGATTCAGATTCTCTTCTCTGCCAAAGGTTCCCATGTCCAGCGATCTTCGCCCTGTCAAACGTGCCCTTTTGTCTGTGTCCGACAAAACGGGGTTGATTGAATTTGCCCGTGCCTTGAGTGCCCGCGGGATTGAGCTGGTCTCGACAGGAGGCACCAGCAAAGCCATTGCTGAGGCCGGGCTCAAAGTGCTGGATGTCTCGGATCTCACGGGCTTTCCCGAAATGATGGATGGCCGGGTCAAGACCCTTCATCCCAACGTGCATGGCGGTCTGCTGGCCATTCGCGAAAATCCCGAACATGAGGCGGCACTCCTCGCCCATGATATTCGCCCCATCGATTTACTCGTCGTCAATCTCTATCCTTTCGAGGAAACGATTGCCAAAGGCGCAGCTTATGATGAGTGCATAGAGAATATTGATATTGGCGGGCCAGCGATGATCCGCGCTGCGGCCAAAAATCATGCTGATGTCACTGTCATTGTTGATGTTGCTGATTATGCCAGCCTGCTTGGTGCGCTCGAGGCCCATCAAGGGGCCACAACTTTGGCCCTGCGCAAACATTTTGCTCAAAAGGCCTATGCCCGCACTGCTGTTTATGATGCCGCCATTTCCAATTGGTTTGCCGCTGTGCTTGAAGACAGCGCGCCAGATTATCGCGCCATGGGCGGCACACTTTTGGAAAAAATGCGCTATGGCGAAAACCCCTATCAAGCGGCAGGTTTTTACAAAACGGCTGAACATCGCTTTGGTGTGTCCACGGCGCGACAGGTGCAGGGCAAGACGCTCTCTTATAATAATGTCAATGATACTGATGCAGCCTTTGAATGTGTGGCTGAGTTTGATCCCTCACGCACAGCCGCTGTTGCGATTATCAAACACGCCAATCCCTGCGGAGTTGCTGAGGGAGCCAATTTGCTGGAGGCCTATGAAAAGGCGCTGCGCTGCGATCCGGTCTCGGCCTTTGGTGGCATAGTGGCTCTCAATCTGTCTCTTATACACATCTGACGCTGCCGACGATACTCCTTGTGT
>OMIJ01000193.1 GCA_900299065.1 Hyphomicrobiales bacterium | reverse complement strand
TTCATCAAGGCGATCAAGGAAAACCGCCAGCCCAATTCATCTGTCGAAGATGCGCTGCGCGCCATGCAGACCCTCGACAAGGTCGAGCAGCAATTGATCAAGAACCGTCATTGATCGCTGCACCCGTCAAAAGCGGGGCTGCAAAGACTGAAAGGCCGGCGCATGCCGGCTTTTTCTTTTGAGGACCTAATAGTCCAGATTTACCTATATTTATCAGCTCTGCGGGCCCGAGCTGACATAGGCCACAGTAATGGCGAAAGCGGCAAAGGCGATCAGCGCGCCGAAGAGATAAACGGTTTCAAAGCCACTCATAATGTCCTCCGATCTATAATGGACAGAGGAAAATATGTTTCGTTCTTGCCTGCCTTGACCCAGATCAATTCAATCTAGTCGCCTGACAATTTGTCGCGCTTTGGCGTTTTGGTTTTGGGTCTCTCAGAGAGCGGATGCAGATCGCGCACCATGGCTTTCAGCCGCTCATCCAGCACATGTGTATAAATTTGTGTTGTTGAAACATCGGCATGTCCAAGCAATTCCTGCACAATGCGCAGATCAGCGCCATTTTGCAGCAAATGGCTGGCAAAGGCATGACGCAGCACATGCGGGCTGATGCGGCTGGGGCTGAGTCCAGCATTGATTGCAATCTGCTTGAGATCCCGAGCGAAGGCCTGACGGGTCAAATGTCCGCTGTCGCTGTCGGCAGGAAATAGCCACAAACCGTCTTTATGCGCCGGACTCATCGCTTCGAGCAGGCTGCGATAGGTCATCATTGCCTTGCGGGCCGGGACCGAAATGGGCACGAGACGTTCACGCCCGCCCTTGCCTTTGATCATCAGCATAGGCTCTTGACTGCGCGCCGCCCCGCGCGGCAGGCTCACCAATTCGGAAACGCGCAAGCCCGTCGCGTAAAGCAATTCAATTAAGCAGGCCATACGCGCCCTGCGCAGTCGCTCGATGAGCGGGGATTTGACATCCTCAATCCCCTCCTGTGCTTTGGCGAGAAGGCGATCCACTTCGCTCATGCTGAGGATTTTTGGCAGGGCAGGGGCCTTGCGCGGGCTATCAATCACGCCTGTGGGATTTGAGCTGGACAAACCCTCGACATAAAGGAATTTGTGAAATTGCCGCAGGCTGGAGAGCTTGCGCGCCGCAGACGCCGCGCTCATACCGCGCTTGTTCAGATCGGCCAGATAAGCGCGCACATGATCAGGCTCGGCGAGGGCCGGGCTTGTTGAATGATGGGTGAGAAAAGCAACATAATCGCCAAGGTCGCGCCGATAGGCCTCTAGCGTATTCAGCGCCGCTCCGCGCTCGGCTGCCAGCATATCAAGAAAAGCGCCGATAAATTGTGCGGGGGGCGCGGCAGATGTTCTCATATCAGCGGGGTGAATTGAGTTTTTGCGGGGCGATGGAGACGCTCATTTCACGCGGTTTGGGCTCGTAAAGATAGACCAGGGCGATCATAGTGCCCCAGCCCATGGTGAATAAAATCCCGAGCACAAATAAAAACCGAAACAGACTGGGCATGGAACCACCCTTGGCGCTAGCCTGTCCTCTTTCCATCATGTTGCCCGCTCTTTGGCAATGGCCAGAGCCATGTAGAGGGTGATTTAGCCAAACTACCGATTGATTTTGGTCAAACCCGGAGCAGAACCGGGTTAATTTCCGCGCTCCGGCGTGCTAGGACGGGGCATGAATGATTTTGTCGAAACGCGGCAGCCTGCGACGGAGGGGGTCCCATCTGAGCCCGCTGTTGCTGACAAGGATGCGACTGGCAAACCCGATGCCCGTGCGGCCAGCCTGATTAGCAGGCTTGGTCAACGCTCCCTTGTGCTTGTGGGCATGATGGGGGCAGGCAAAACCTCGATAGGCCGAAGACTGGCGGCTCGTCTGGGTCTGGATTTTGTCGATGCTGATGCCGAGATTGAAGCGGCGGCGGGTCTGACCATTCCGGAAATTTTCTCCCGTCATGGCGAAGCCCAGTTTCGCGATGGTGAAAGAAGAGTGATTGCCCGCTTGTTGACCGAGCGCCAGCTCGTGCTCGCCACGGGCGGTGGCGCTTATATGCAAAAGGCCACACGCGATAAGATTGCCGATAAGGGCATAGCCATTTGGCTGAAGGCTGATGCCGATGTTTTATTGCGCCGTGTGCGCAAGCGTTCCAATCGTCCCCTGCTGGAGACGGCCGATCCGGAACAGACCCTCAAACGTCTGATCGAGGAACGCTATCCCCTTTATGCGCTGGCAGACCTCACTGTCATTTCGCGTGATGGTCCCCATGAGGCTATGGTGGATATGATCATTGATCAGCTCGATGTCTGGCTGGGGCAAGATCATGACAAGCCCGGCCCGACGATTGTTCCCGTTGAACTGGCTCAACGCTCTTATGAAATTCACATTGGCCAGGGCCTTGTCGCGCAAGCAGGCGCTTTGATCAAATCCCTTGATCCTTCTGCATCCTGTTGCATCATCACAGATCGCAATGTGGCCGGTCTGCATTTGTCATTGCTTGAGACAAGTCTGGCTGAACAGGGCATCAAATCTTCCACTCTGGTGATTGAGCCGGGCGAGGCCTCGAAATGTTATGATGTCTTCGCTGAAATTTGCGATGGCGTGATTGCAGCACGCATTGAGCGCGGCGATCTCATTCTGGCCTTTGGCGGCGGGGTAGTGGGGGATCTGGCGGGTTTTGTTGCCTCTTGTGTGAGGCGGGGTCTGCGCTTTGTGCAAATTCCAACCACAGTCCTTGCCCAGGTCGATTCTTCTGTTGGCGGTAAGACAGCAATCAATTCACCCCATGGCAAAAATCTGGTGGGTGCATTTTACCAGCCCTCATTAGTCCTTGCCGATACGGGCATTCTGGCCAGTCTTGATCCACGCGAATTTCGCGCCGGCTATGCCGAGATTGTCAAATATGGGGTGATTGATGATGCGCCTTTCTTTGCTTGGCTGGAGAATAATTGGCAAGCAATCTTTGGCTTTGGTCCACAATTGGCGCTAGCTATTGAGCGCTCGGTGCGCTCCAAAGCCTCCATTGTTGCCAGAGATGAGACCGAACAGGGTGATCGCGCTTTGCTCAATCTTGGCCATACCTTTGGTCATGCACTTGAAGCCCTGAATGATTATGACACGGATGTGCTCGTGCATGGCGAAGGCGTAGCCATAGGTCTGGCCTGCGCCATGCGTTTTTCGGTGCGCCTTGGTTATGCATCACCTGGCGATGCTGCGCGTGTCGAGGCTCATCTCAAGGCGGTTGGCCTGCCAACCCGCATTCAGGATATTAAAGGGCTGGATGTGGATGCCGATGCGATTTTGAATGCCATGTATCAGGACAAAAAGGTGCAGCGCGGTGCGCTCACTTTCATTCTGGCGCGCGGCATTGGGCAAAGCTTTATCGCCAAGGCAATTCCCGGCGAAACTGTCCGAGCCTTTCTTATCGATGAACTCACTTAGGTTTGATCATACGCAATGGAACATTTCAGTATTCAGGCAAATCCATGGCTGGCTTTAGCCATTGTTATCTTCTGCCTGTTTTTATCGGCCATCTTTGCTGCGGGTGAAACCGCACTCACGGGGGCTTCGCGCGCGCGCATGCATGCGCTTGAAGGCTCTGGGGATAAAGAGGCGGAGAGAGTCAATCGT
>OMIJ01000192.1 GCA_900299065.1 Hyphomicrobiales bacterium | reverse complement strand
GCTTTGCGCGATATGGCTAAGACACATGCAGCGCAAATGCAAAAGCAAAGTGAACAGAAGCCGACGGAACAAAAGTCTGGTGAAGGCGCCAAGCCCACAACCAATCCCCCCGCAGCTAATCCTTTTGCAAGATTACGTGAACGCGGCGAGGCGGACCGCGCCAGAGGGGATATAGCTGTTAAAATGGCCGATGCAGCCAGCCCGCTTTGGGAGAGCTTAAGCGATGAACAGAAGAAGCGCTTCCCCATTCTCATGCGCGGCGTGATGATGCCGCAAGCCATGGCAGGCGGCATGTCTGGCGGCATGGGTGATGGCATGATGGGTCATATGCCAATGGGCGACGATATGCACAGACGCAGCAATCAAAGGCGCGATGAGAGAAATGACTCGCGCTCTCGCTCCAATCGTGACGACGAGCGCATGGGGCAAGAGCGCCGCGGCGATAGGCGTGGCGAAGGACGTGATATGCGTGAAGAGGATGATCGGCGCATGCCCCCCGATGGCATGCACAATCGTCAAGATCGTTCCAACAGGCAGGAGCGTTCCAACACACAAGATCGTCAGCAAAGACCGGATCGACAAGACCACCAAGATCACGAAAGCAAGCCTGAGCAACGTGGTGAAGCCCCTAATGCTATTTTTCCGGTCCGGGCCATGGGCCCTGTGCAGTGGATTTATCCATAGACCATCACTGAGCTGAGCGTTAATCTCCCGGCACGGGAGATTAGATTGAGCGCTCACTCAAATTCAGGTTCATCATCTTTGGCGGCTGATGGTGGTCAGCCGCTTGTAGTCGCCAAACAAGGCTATTTCTTCGTTGGCGGCCAATATTTCGAAGGGCCGGATGGTCGCTATATGGGCGGCCAGATGTATGTCGAATATCAAATCCCGCATCATCAAACCAAGCCATGGCCGATTGTGTTTTTCTCCGGCGGCGGACAGAGCGGCCTGAATTATACGGGCACACCTGACGGTCGCGAGGGCTGGGTGCAGTTTTTTCTTCGTCAGGGGTATGCGACTTATGTGCTCGATCAACCTGCACGTGGACGCTCGCCCTGGCATTCCGAAATGGGGCCCTTAACTCGCCATTCGACTCAGAGGGTGGAGCGTCAATTTACTGCCCCCGCCAAAGCGCGGCTTTGGCCACAGGCGCATTTGCATAGCCAGTTTCCCGGTACAGGCCAATTTGGCGATCCGATCTTTGATCAAACCTTTGCACAAAATTTTCCCTCACTCGCCAGCTTCGCACGCCAGCAAGAGTTAAACCGCGATGCAGGCGCTGCTTTGCTGGATAAGATTGGTCCGGCGATTTTACTCACCCATTCGCAATCGGGCACTTTTGGTTGGCTGGTGGCCGATGCCAGGCCGGGATTGGTCAAAGCCATTCTGGCTATTGAGCCCTCTGGTCCGCCTGTTTATGACAATGTCACAATTGGTGCGCCTGAATGGTTCAAAGATGGGCCGCTCACCAAGCCCTATGGATTGACTTCAGCACCTTTGACTTACGATCCAGCGCTTGGCGAGAATGAAGTGCTTAGTTTCGTACAACAAGAGAGAGCTGATGGGCCTGAATTGGTGCGGTGCTGGGCACAGGCCGAACCTGCGCGCAAGCTCGCACATTTGCAGAATGTGCCTGTGCTGATTGTGCAAGGCGAAGCCTCTTATCATGCGCCCTATGACCATTGCACACAGGCTTTTCTTGTCCAGGCTGGAGTTGAAGTTTCCTATCTGCGCCTGTCTGATCATGGTGTCTGCGGCAATGGCCATATGCTGATGATTGAAAAAAACAATCAGGAGATAGCCGCACTCATCCATGAGTGGATGCAGAGCCATGATCAATGGCGGATTGATCAAACTGCGAAATGAGACAGATTGTGAGCGATAATGTTCAGCACGAGACAATTGCGGATCGTTTTTTAAGCCAATTGGGCAATGCTTATCTCTGCCTGCCTGAGGCTTGCTATGCTCGCCATCTGCCAAGACCGATTGCCCAAGCGCAATTACTCTATTTCAATCCGGCTTTGGCGCAGGAGCTCAAGCTTGATGCCAATTTGTGCACAAGAGACGATTTGACGCAAATTTTTTGCGGCAATCTTTTGCCCAAACAGGCAGAACCCATTGCATTGGCCTATGCGGGACATCAATTCGGTTATTTTAATCCGCGCATGGGCGATGGGCGCGCCCTGCTGATCGGCACTTTGCAAGATCAATGGGGGCAATTGCGCGATTTGCAGTTGAAAGGCTCTGGACCTAATCCTTTTTCAAAACGCGGTGACGGACTGGCGGCGCTGGGACCTGTTTTACGCGAGGCCATCGTCAGTGAAGCTATGCAGGCGCTGGGCGTGCCAACCACACGCACTTTGGCGGCTGTTGCAACCAACCAGACTGTCTATCGTGAACAGCCTTTGCCTGGCGCCATTCTCACACGCGTAGCGCATAGCCATATTCGTATTGGCACATTCGAATATTGCGCCGCGCATGGTGGCGAAGCAATGCTGAAAGCCTATCTCGATTATGCCATCACCCGGCATGATCCGGATCTGATCGGGGTGGAGCAACCGGCTTTGGCTTTTCTGAGCCGCGTGATTGAGCGACAGGCCAAACTCATCGCGCATTGGATGGCAATCGGCTTTATTCATGGCGTAATGAATACGGATAATATGGCAGTGAGTGGCCAGACGATTGACTATGGCCCCTGTGCTTTTCTCGATGTCTATAGTCATGACAAATGTTTCAGCTCGATTGATGAACAGGGCCGCTATGCCTATGGCAATCAGCCACAGATTGGTTTGTGGAATTTGACGCGCCTGGCTCAGGCTTTGTTGAGTGTGATCAATGTTGATGGCGAGAAGGCCATTGAACAGGCGCGTGCCGCACTCTCACAATTTCAACCTCTTTACGAGCGCGCATGGCTACAACATATGCGCTTAAAACTCGGGCTATCAAATGAGCAAGATGGGGACGGTCAACTTGTTGCTGATTTTCTCAGTGCGCTTGAAAAGCATAAGCTGGATTTCACCTTAAGCTTTCGGGATCTTGCTGCAATGGCCGTGACGCAAACGATCCCTGCCACTTATCGTCCTTTGCAAGATTGGTGTGATCACTGGCGCGCCAGATTAAACAATCAGACACAAAAACCCGAAGAAAGCGCAATGATGATGCGCAATGCTAATCCGCGTTTTATCCCGCGCAATCATCGCATCGAGCAGGCTATTGCGGCAGCCGTCACACACAATGATTATTCGCTGTTCCACACTCTCATGGATGTTCTCTCAAAGCCCTATGAGGATCAGCCCGATTGGGCCGCTTATGCTGCCCCGCCTAATGCGGAAGAATGCGTGCTCATGACGTTTTGCGGGACCTAATCTTGATAGAGTTTGACCAAAGCATCGGCGCCGCGCGCCACTAGGCCCATATCACTGCCGGTGGCCACAAAGGTGAACTCATCGGCGAGAACCTTGCGGCAATCGCTTTCGCGTGCTGATAAAAAGCCTGCTGCTTTACCTGCGGCGCGCGCTTGTGCGCCAATATCAAGAATGGTCGGCCAGACCTCTGGTCGATCCCAATCATTAGGAAATCCAAAATCAGCCGAGAGATCGGCCGGGCCAACAAACAGGCCATCAATGCCATCAACCTGCGCAATTGCATGGCTAAGGCTGGCGGCCTTGCGCGTTTCAATCTGCGCCAGCACACAGATTTGCTGATCGGCGCGGCGGAAATAATCCGGCACGCGGCCATAGAGATTGGCTCTGGTTGTGCCAGCTACTCCGCGAATGCCATGGGGAGGATAGCGCGTTGCCGCCACAGCCTGACGGGCTTCTTCTGCGCTTTGGATAAAGGGAAAGAGAAATGTGCGCACGCCGCAATCCAGCAGACGTTTGACCAGCACGGGATCATTCCATGGCAGACGCACCACTGGCTCAGCCGTACCGCCTTGCAGAGCGCGCAAATGCTGCACGATTTCGGGCGCGTCATTGGCTACATGTTCCATATCCAGAACGAGCCAATCAAAGCCTGCACCCGCGATCGCTTCGCTCACTGAAGGTGCGCAAGAGGATAGCCAGAAGCCAATCTGCTTTTGCTGGCTGGCAAGGGCTTGTTTAAAGCGATTCACAGGAAGGTCTATCTGCATCATATCCCCTCGCTTGCATGATGTGTCTGCAAGATTTGATGGCATGCAGACGCCGTGCAGGCCCTCATGTCAAGTGCCAATAAAAAACCGGCCGGAGATGTCCGGCCGGTTGAAGAGATTAAAGTAATCCGCTGAGCTCAGTATTTGGCGACGACCTTGGAGGGGCCGCTCAAATCCTTCAGCGTCAGATCAGCCGAGAGAGTGAGCATGAAGCGATTGCCGCACCAGTTGGAACGTCCCGTGACATTGCCGGCCGGATCGGAGCTCACAGCATAGCATTGCGACTTGTTCAAGCTGCTGCCGAAATAGCGCGCATCGACAGTGAACACCTTATAAGCATAGGACACGCCGGCATTCCAGGTGTTGTAGCTGGGGAAAGCGAACTTGCCGAAGATTGATGTTGCAGAAGTCGTGCCCAGATATTGACGGCCATATTCACCTGACACCGAGAAGCCTGTTTCACCAAATGTGTATTTTGAGGTCAAAGAGGCATAAGTGGCATCAAATCCATAGTGATTCCAATTAGGCGCGTAATAGACATTGGCGCCAATGTTGAAGGAATCTGTGAGATTCAGGCTCGGCTTGACATAGAGCTCGAGGAAGCTGGGATCGCGAGCTGTTGTTGCTGTGTAAGTGCCGCCTGGATTGAGATGTGTGTTTTGCACCAGACCGGCAGCATTGATCCAATATTGGCTCTTATTGGTGGGATAGGCATAATAAATACCGCCAACATCCACCGAGAATTGACCCACAGTCTGACGAACGCCTGTGTAGAGATCAAGTTCCATGGAGGGGGAAGTCGGGAGCTTAACGGCCCAGGGCTGCACGCCTGCATAGAATTGTGTGTCACCAATGTTGTAACGGGCTTCGCCATAAGCAGTAATGCCGGGATTGCCTGCCGTCTGAGAGACACCTCGCGAGACATAATCAGAAATCAGCTTGGCACCGAAAGCAAAGTCAAATCCCGAGGGAGCTGCAGCGACCGGCGGAGGAGCGGCTTCCTTTTTAGAGGGCAAATCAGCAGCAAAGGCTGCGACAGTTGAGAGGCTGAGAGCCGAAGCGGCTACAATCGCGGAGACCTTCATTATTTACTCCTCTGAAGTGATCCTAAGGCTTTTCTAACGTTTATTGCAGAAAAAGCCTCGACGAAAAGCTAAGCAAACTGCCAAGATATTAGGCAAATCACTCAATTCCAAAGACATTGTTGCAAATATACTACATATTCATTGTCTCATTTTGAGACTTGATTGGTTAAAGCCAATCTCATCTTGTCCGAAGCTGACGAAACCTGTCCCTGAAGGATCAAAATTGAAATTGTCCACATACCTTTGCTCTGAAAGGTGAGGGGTGAGCAGCCGGACTGACTTGCTAAGCCCGAATCAATTCCTCAAAACCTGAATATGAACCACCCAAACGAACCGCACCCTGCACTGATCGGCTTTGACCTGCCCATAGTGAGCGCGGACGCGCAGCCATTTGGAGCACTCAGTCTTGTGCGGGCCGAACAAGATTGGCTATCCAATAACCAATCCAATTTTCTGAGCCATTCAGATCAAAAGTACTTTCAGTCCATAGACAATAAGTTACGACGCCAGAGCCTGTTGCTTGGACGCTATGCTGCCAAAAGAGCCCTGCGTTTTTTGCTGCCTCATCGCTCCTCGCAAACTATCGCGATAATAACAGGCGACAAGGGCGAGCCTTTGGTTCGGGGAGAGGATATGCCAGCTCTCACATTGAGCCTTGCGCATAGCGACTCTGTAGCGCTCGCCGCAGTGCTACCAGCGCCCTTTGCCATAGGTGTTGATGTAGAGCGTCTGCGTCCTGATCTGGTTGAGACGCTCACAAGCCATATCAAGGCGCGAGAGCTTGCGCTTATGCCAAAGGAATTGCACTGGTCTCTAGATCAGCAACTGCTGACACTCTGGTGTATCAAAGAGGCCGTCGCCAAAGCTTTGCAAACAGGCTTCACTTTGCCATTTGAACAATTCGAGATTGCCGCATTGAGCTATGAAAATGGCTGGCTTATTGCGCGCTTTGCTCATCTGCCAGATTATCAGGCGCAATGTGTTTTTGCTGGCGCGCATTGTCTGGCGATGGTCTTTGGCAATGGGATGAATCTGATGATTGATCGTGAAG
>OMIJ01000191.1 GCA_900299065.1 Hyphomicrobiales bacterium | reverse complement strand
TTCAAATCTCTATCAGATTCCGGAAGGCGAAAGACTCGCGCGCCGCCTTGTCGAGCATAGTTTCGCCGACACTGTCTTCTTCACCAATTCAGGCTCAGAGGCTCTGGAATGTGCGATCAAAATGGCGCGCAAATATCAATCTGCCTGCAATCGGCCGGAGCGCTTTCGTATTATCACTTTTGAAGGGGCCTTTCATGGCCGCACGCTCGCCACAATAGCGGCGGGCGGCAATAAGAAATATCTTGATGGCTTTGGTCCGCCAGTTGAAGGCTTTGATCTTGTGCCTTTCAATGATCTTGACGCTGTTAAGGCCGCCATTGGTCCTCAAACAGGCGCGATTTTGATTGAACCCATTCAAGGTGAAGGCGGCATTAAAACGCCTAAGCCGGGATTTTTGCGCGCTTTGCGCGAACTCTGTGATCAGCATCATCTCGCTTTGGTGTTTGACGAAGTGCAATCAGGCGTTGGCCGCACGGGTAAGTTATTTGCCTATGAACTCTCTGGCGTGACGCCTGATATTATGAGCATTGCCAAAGGTATTGGTGGCGGCTTTCCGCTGGGCGCCTGCCTTGCCACCTCGGAAGCTGCCAAAGGCATGACCTATGGCACGCATGGCACAACATTTGGTGGCAATCCTTTAGCGATGGCGATTGGCAATGCCGTGCTCGATGTCGTGCTGGCCCCTGGCTTTATCGACCATGTGGCCAAGACCGGCCTCTTGCTGAAACAAAAATTGGCGGGGCTGAAGGATCAATTTAGCAATGTGATCACCGAAATCAGAGGTGAAGGCCTGATGCTGGGTCTGCGCATCAATGAGAAAATCACGGCGCTTGATTTTGCCGCTCTGGCGCGTGAGCAGGGCTTGCTGATCATTCCGGCTGGCGAGAATGTGGTGCGCTTGCTGCCGCCCCTCATCATAGGCGAGGCCGAAGTGAATGAAGCTGTGCTGCGGTTTGAAAAAGCCTGCGGCGCAGCCTCGCAAGCCATTTCCCATGCCGAAAGGACCAAGGCATGACTAATACACCCCACACAATGCCAAAACATTTTCTCGATTTGACCGAGGTATCTGCTGACCAATTGCGGCAGATTCTCACGCAATCCAAAACCATCAAGGATCAGCGCCGCAAGGGCCAGCTGGCAGCTAAACGCCCTTTGACTGGTAAAACTCTGGCGATGATTTTTGATCGTCCCTCGACACGCACGCGTGTTTCTTTTGATGTGGGTATGCGTGAATTGGGCGGCGAGACGATCATGCTCACAGGCACCGAAATGCAATTGGGGCGCGGTGAAACAATTGCCGATACGGCGCGTGTGCTTTCTCGTTATGTCGATGCAATCATGATCCGCATTCTCGATCATGAAGATTTGCGCGAACTGGCGGCTCATGCCAGCGTGCCGGTGATCAATGGCCTGACCAAGAAAACCCATCCCTGTCAGGTGATGGCCGATGTGTTGACCTTTGAGGAACATCGGGGGCCTATTCGCGGACGCACTGTGGCATGGACAGGCGATGCCAATAATGTTCTGGCGAGCTGGATACATGCGGCCGAGCGTTTCGATTTCACAATCAATGTTGCAACACCGCCCGATCTTGCACCGGCTAAACCTGTTATCGACTGGATTGCGCAGAGCGGTGCCCGGGTCAATCTGACCAATGATCCATTTGCAGCTGTTGATGGTGCAGAGGCTGTGATTTCAGATTGCTGGGTTTCCATGGGCGATGAAGAGGAATCGCGGCACAGACATAATTTGCTGGCGCCCTTCCAGGTTAATGCGAAGCTGATGGCAGCTGCGCATAAGGATGCGATCTTCATGCATTGTCTGCCCGCCCATAGAGGCGAGGAAGTGACGGATGAAGTCATTGATGGGCCGCAATCCGTAGTTTTTGATGAAGCGGAAAATCGCCTGCATATCCAGAAAGGCATTCTGGCCTGGTGTCTGGAGGCGCAAAGCGCATGACACAGCAGGGTCCGGCCGAGCGCCCGGTCTGCGATATTGGCATCGATGATGTCGTGCTGCCTTTTGCTGTTGCACCTCTTGATGTGCGCGGGCGCGTGGTGCGACTCGGCCCTTCGCTGGATCTGATCCTCTCTCAGCATAATTATCCAGCCCCCGTCGCGCGCCTTGTTGGCGAGGCTGCGGCTCTGACTGTGCTGTTGGGATCGGCGCTGAAATCGCAGGGGCGTTTCCAATTGCAAACCCGCAGCGATGGCGTTGTGGCCATGCTGGTGGTTGACTTTGAAGCGCCCGACAAGCTCAGGGCCGTGGCGCGTTTTGATGAAATGCGCTTGCAAGAGGCTGTTGATGCAGGCCGCATCAGCCCGGCAGCTTTATTGGGCAAGGGTCATCTGGCCATGACCATTGAGACGGGGCTGGAATCCTCGCGCTATCAAGGCGTGGTCTCTCTTGATGGGCAGGGATTAGAAGAGGCGGCGCATCAATATTTCCGTCAATCCGAGCAAATTCCCACCATGATCCGTTTGGCTGTTGGCGAAAATCTCAGCGGCTCAGGGCATAATTGGCGCTCTGGCGGATTAATGGTGCAATTTCTGCCACATTCAATTGAGCGCCAAAGACAGGCCGAATTGCCCCCGGGTGATGCGCCAGCAGGCGCGCAAACTCAACAGCCCGCCTTTCAGGAAGATGAAGCCTGGCTTGAAGCGCAAGCGCTGGTTTCAACGATTGAGGATCACGAACTCATTGATCCACTCGTTTCTAGTGAAAGGCTTTTATATCGCCTCTTCCATGAGAGCGGGGTCAGCGTGTTTGAGGCCCAGAGCGTGCGCCATCAATGCCGCTGTTCGCAAGAGCGCATGGAGGGATTGCTGCGCTCTTTCTCGCCCCAAGAGCGCCGCGATATGATTGGCGAGAATGGTCGCATTGGCGTGACTTGCGAGTTTTGCTCCGTACATAGAGATTTTGACCCCAAGGATTTTGATCCGGCCTGAAACCTCCCCTGCCTTGCATTTGACATTGACAGAAGGCGAGGTTTCGCCAAGGTTTGCATATAAAGCGATCTGACCTATGTCGTCAGATCTGGATTTAAGAACAAGGTAGTGATCATGCAGCGCAAACTTATCAGCCTGGCTTTTGGTGCCCTTATATCCTCATCCCTGCCTGCTCTAGCAGCTGATCCGATCAAGCTTGAAGTCGGGATTAGCGGCGCGGCAACAGATGTTGGCTTTTTCATTGCCGATAAGAAGGGCTATTTCAAAGCCGAAGGGCTTGAAGTGAAGATGACCAATTTTGACACGGCAGCGAAAATGGTTGCGCCTTTGGGCGCGGGCCAATTGGACATTGGCGGCGGCGGCCCATCAGCCGGCCTTTATAATGCGATTGCGCGCGGCATTGATATCAAGATTGTTGCTGACAAGGGCTCGACACCCAAGGGCCATGGCTTTCAGCCTCTCATGGTGCGCAAGGATCATATCGAGTCCGGGCGTTTCAAAACACTGGCCGATCTGAAAGGCTTCAAAGTTGCCATTAGCGCCCCGGGCAGCGGCTCTTCAACTACATTGAATGAAGCCGCCAAAAAAGGCGGAATAAAATTTGAGGATATTGAAAAGGTCTATCTCGCCTTTCCCCAGCAAGTGCTGGCCTTGCAAAATAAAGCTATTGATGCTGCCTTCACCACCGAGCCTAATGCCACAGAGGCCGAGACACGCGGCGCGGCCGTGCGATTTATGGGTGATGATGTGATCTATCCCAATCATCAAGTGGCAGTGATTTTATATTCCGGCACATTTCTGAAAAAGAATCCTGATGCGGGCAAGCGTTTCATGCGCGCCTATATCAAGGCATTGCGAGATTATAATGATGCGCTCAAGGATGGTAAGCTGGCAGGACCCAAGGCTGATGAAGTGATCGCGATCCTGACGGAATATACCAATATCAAGGATCCTGCGGTCTATCGCTCAATTACGGCGCATGGCAGCAATCCTGATGGTTTTGTCAATATTCCCACTCTGGGCATTGATCTCGAATTCTTCAAAGCAACCGGCGACATTGAAGGCAAAGTTACGATTGATCAGGTCGTTGATAATTCCTTTGCCGAAGCAGTTGTTAAAGAGCTTGGACCCTATAAGCCGATGGCGGCAAAATAGGATGCAATCGGAAGAAGGCTTGTGGGGCACATTATGACGAGCATTGAGCTGCCTTTGGCCGCCGCAAGTCAGGCTGACATTAAAATCCATATGAGGGATTTGTCGAAAGTTTTTGAAACGCGCAAAGGCCCCTTTGTCGCCATTGA
>OMIJ01000190.1 GCA_900299065.1 Hyphomicrobiales bacterium | reverse complement strand
GATAGAGTCCGCAGGCTGGCGCGACAACGCCGCAGCGCGCTCTATCTCTGGCGTGGAGCGCGTCTTCAAGATCATCCGCCGTCCATTTGCCTGAGCCAACATGCTCAAGCGAGCCAACCATGGAGCGCACCTGATGATGCAGGAAAGAGCGCGCCTTGGCGTGAATATCAATCCTGTCCCCACTGCGTGTGACAGAAAAGTGCTCAAGCGTGCGCACTGGCGAATTAGCCTGACATTCAGAGGCCCGAAAGGTGGAAAAATCATGTCTGCCTAACAGGCGCTGTGCGGCCTCCTGCATGGCATCGGCATCAAGACGGCGGCGAATATACCAGGCATAGCCACGATCAAAAGTCGAAGGCGCACGCCGATTGACCAGGCGATAAATATAACGCCGGCGCACAGCCGAAAAGCGCGCTTCAAAATCATCTCCCACGGCCTGCGCATCAAGGACCGCAATGCGATGAGCGCGCATATGCGCATTGATTGCATCCCTCAATCGATCAAGCCGCCAGATGCGGGTGAGATTAAAATGTCCCACTTGCCCGCTGGCATGCACACCTGCGTCTGTGCGCCCTGCCCCATGCACCACGACCTGCTCTCCACACGCAGACAAGATCGCGCCTTCCAACACCGCCTGAATGGCAAGGCCATTGGTTTGGCGCTGCCAGCCTACAAAGCCTGTGCCATCATATTCAATAATGATTTTATAACGCGGCATTAGCTGAGCTTCATATCAGGTGAAAGGCGCGTGCCGCGCAAAAATTCTGCCGCCTGCATGGGCGCTTTGCCAGCGCGCTGCACTTCATTCAAACGGATCGCGCCCGTAAGGCAGGCTATGCCCAAGGCCTCATCGAGCACCTGACCTGGTGAGCCCTGCCCTTGAATCAGGCTGGCGCGCAACACTTTGACACGTTCAAGCCCTTTGCCGAAATCAGCCTCGAAATAAGCGCCTGGGAATGGCGAGAGGCCGTGAATGTGATTGCACACTTCTTGCGCAGGCAGAGCCCAATTGATGTGGCATTCCGACTTGTCGATCTTATGAGCATAAGTGACGCCGTCAGAATCCTGCGGATGAAAGGTCAATCGTCCCTGTTCAAGCTCGCTCAGCGCTTTGGCCATGAGGACGGCACCGCGTTGCGACAAGAGATCATGCGCATCGCCGCCTGTCATCTGCGCAGTGATGGGAATGCGGTCGGTCAGCGCGACAGGGCCCGTGTCGAGCCCCTCATCCATGCGCATCACCATTGCACCTGTCTCTTGATCGCCTGCCATAATGGCGCGCTGAATGGGCGCTGCACCACGCCAGCGCGGCAATAAAGAAGCGTGAAGATTAAGACAGCCCAGACGGGGTGAGTTCAAAATAGGCAATGGCAGAATGAGACCATAAGCAATCACGACTGCGACATCCGCGCCATGGCCCAACATTTGCGCGCTCATCTCCGGGCTGCGCAATGTTTTGGGGGTATAGACGGTCAGCCCTAAACGCTCAGCCTCGGCATGGATCGGTGAGGGGCGCATTTCTAGACCGCGTCGCCCGGCAGGCTTTGGCGCACGCGTATAAACAGCCAAGACCTGATGGCCGTCTGCGACGATCCTGGACAGAGTGGGTACGGAAAACTCCGGCGTACCCATAAAAATCACACGCAAGGCCATGGTCACAGACTCATCTGATGCGATCGCGCGTTCTGGGCCCAGAAGGTGTTATGGGCTCATTGAGCTTAGCAGCCTTGGTATATTTCTTGATCACGCGCTCGCGCTTGAGGCGCGAGAGATGGTCAATAAACAAAACACCGTTGAGATGATCAATCTCATGCTGCATGCATGTGGCCAGCAGACCATCGGCGTCGATCTCTTGAGTCAAACCCTCGCGATCCATATAACGCACACGCACACGCGCAGGCCGCTCCACCTCTTCATAATATTCAGGAATGGAGAGACATCCTTCTTCGTAAATCCGTGTCTCAGGCGAAGACCAAATGATTTCGGGATTGACAAAAACGCGCGGCTCGGGGGGAAGATCGCTTTTGGCCAGATCCATCACAACAACGCGCTTGGGTATGGCAATTTGAATGGCGGCCAGGCCAATGCCGGGCGCTTCATACATGGTCTCAAGCATGTCATCCATGAGTGTGCGAATTTCGTCATCAATCTTCAACACAGGTTCGCATTTCACACGCAATATGGGATCGGGAATGCAGATGATCGGGCGGATGGCCATGAGAAATCCTCATCACAAGTTTCCCTTGCAATAGGCTCAGAGTTTGCACGGGTCAATTTGCTTGATTGTTCTTCTTTCGTTCGCAAGGACGCGCGAATCAGGCTAGAGTGAGATGATGGACACACCCATTTTGATCATTGGCTCCTGGTCCCTCACCTTGCAGCCTATTGCGCTGGCTCTGGCAGGATTGGTTCTAGTCATGCTTCTGGCGCTTTACCGGGCGCAGAGCGCCGCCAATTCCCGTCTGGCGCTGGAGGCAGCGGGCAGTGCCGAACGGCAGCGCGAGCTTGACGAAAAGCTGAGCGAGCTCAACAGCCTCAATGCAGCGATGACAGGTCGCCTGCAGACCATGACGGAAATGCTGGATACACGTCAGGGCGATCTGACACGGTTGATGAATGAGCGCCTTGATGCCGTCACCCAGCGCATGGGACAAGGACTCGAATCCAGCGCCAAAAGCACAGGTGATCATTTATCAAAGCTCAATGAGCGTCTGGCCGTGATCGATGCGGCGCAAAATCGGCTTGCCATGATGACGCAGGAAGTCGTCGGGCTCAAAGATATTCTTGCCAACAAGCAATCGCGCGGCGCCTTTGGCCAGGGCCGCATGGAGGCCATTGTGCGCGATGGCCTGCCAAGCTCGGCCTATGAGTTTCAAAGCACTTTGTCCAATCGCAACAGGCCTGATTGTATCATTCGCCTGCCTGGCGATGATCGTGTGATGGTTGTGGATGCAAAATTTCCGCTTGAGGCTTTCACAGCCTTTCGCGATGCGCATGATGACTCCTTACGTAATCAAGCGAGCCAGCGTGTGCGCAATGATTTGGCCAAGCATATCAAAGATATTTCCGATCGTTATTTTATCGCTGGCGAAACTCAGGATGTAGCCATTCTGTTTGTGCCAGCTGAGTCGATTTATGGCGATTTGATCGAGCATTTTGATGATGTGATGCAAAAAGCTCATAAGGCCCGCATTATCATTGTCTCGCCCTCATTGTTGATGATGGCGATCCAGGTGTTGCAATCGATTGTGCGCGATGCGCGCATTCGTGAACAGGCCCATCACATCCAGAAGGAAGTACAATCTCTGCTTGGCGATGTGCGGCGTTTGCAGGAGCGCGCCGTCAAACTCGAAAACCATTTTCGTCAGGCGCAGGAAGATGTCGCTCAGATTTCGACATCTGCCGAT
>OMIJ01000189.1 GCA_900299065.1 Hyphomicrobiales bacterium | reverse complement strand
GTTTTCTGGGGTGAATTCATCAAGCGCGAGCCCGAAGTGCAAAGGCAGAATATGCAACAATTGTTGAGTTGGGCGGCAGAGGGCAAGCTCTCAACCCATGTGCATGCGATTTATCCTTTAGCGGATATTGGCAAAGCCATGGGTGAACTGTCGAGCCGTCGCGCGCAAGGCAAAGTTCTGATCAAACTTTGAGCCTGCGCCTTATTTAGCGCGCAGCACGAAGCACACGTAAAATCTTCTGACCTGCATGGCCATCAGGCTCCAAACCTGATTGGCCCTGCACTATGGCAATGGCCTCGCGGGTGCGATTGCCTATTGCTCCATCAACTGTTCCAATATCAAATCCGCGCGCCAGAAGAAGCGTTTGCACTTCCTTGCGCTCGGCGCGCGAGAGGCCAGGATCATCAGTTGGCCAGGGCGTTTGAATGCCAGATTTGCCGCGCAAATGATCTGACAAAATGGAAATTGCCAGGGCATAGGAATCCGCGCCATTATAAGAGAAGATCGCATCATAGTTTTTGAAGACGAGGAAGGCGGGGCCCTGTGCTCCTGCTGGCAGCAACAGGCCTGCAGGCTTGCTGCCACTCAAAGCTGAACCATCAATTTTCTTAAGGCCACGCTCGGACCAGAAGGCAAGCGGACGACGATCTGTGCGCCCGGAGGGGCCAGCATAATTATTCGGAATTTTGACTTCATAGCCCCAGACATCGCCGGTGATCCAGCCCGATTTGGCGAGATAATTAGCGGTGGAATGCAGAGCATCGGGAATGGAGCCGACGAGATCGCGCCGTCCATCCCCATCGCCATCAACAGCCAGTTTGAGATAGGTGGTTGGCATGAATTGCGTATGACCAAAAGCGCCTGCCCAGGAGCCTTTGAGCACTTGCGGATCAAGATCGCCCCGATCGACAATTTTGAGCAGAGACATCAGCTCGCCACGGAAATAATCACGCCGCTTCGACTGGCTGCACGCAATTGTGGACAGCGATTGTGGCAGAGGCCATTTGCCAAAATTATTGCCGTAATCCGTCTCGACACCCCAGACGGCCAGAATAGCGTGACGATCAACGCCATATTTGCTTTCGGCTGCGGCCAGAGGCGCGGCATAGGTTTTTAAACGCGAGAGTCCATCCTTGATCTTGTCCTGATCAACGAGGCCGGCGAGATAATCCCAAATGGGTGTTTTGAATTCGGGCTGAATATCCATGGCTTCAAGCACTTTGGGATCAGCCTCGACGCCCGCCATGGTGCGCTCAAAGGTCTGGGCTCTTATGCCTTGCGCCAGGGCGGTTGATTTGAGCTCAGAAACACAGGATGCAAATTGCGCTTGCGCGGCAATCGGGGGCAGCACAAGAGCAAAGGCCAAAAGGCTCGCAATCAACCGGATCAGCACAGACATATCTCACCTCTGAGCCATAACGAACAGAGGAGGTAAATCTGCGGTTAAAAAACGGCAATTATCCGATGCCGCTGACCAGAGGATGGCGCTGCGCTTACATCCTGCTGAGACTCACACCCAGGGATGGCTGGTCTTGTTGCGCGCTTCAAAAGTGTCGATCTTGGGTGCCTTCACCAGGGTGATGCCAATATCATCGAGCCCTTCGAGCAGGCATTGCTTGCGATAAGGATCAATCTCGAATTTCACCACGCCGCCATCGGGACCGCGAATTTCCTGTTTGACGAGATCAACCGTCAAAGTGGCATTGGCGCCGCGCTCGGCATCATCCTGAAGCTTGGCCAGATCAGCAGCCGAGACTTTGGCGGGCAAAAGGCCATTCTGGAAGCAATTATTGTAGAAAATATCGGCAAAGCTGGTCGAGATGATCACTTTGAAGCCGAAATCCTTGAGGGCCCAGGGCGCATGTTCGCGCGAGGAGCCGCAGCCAAAATTATCGCCTGCCACCAGAATGCTGGCCTTTCGCCAGGCTGATTTATTGAGCACGAAATCGGGGTTTTCCGAGCCATCTTCGCGAAAGCGCAATTCGGAAAACAGACCCTTTCCAAGGCCGGTGCGCTTGATCGTCTTCAGATATTGCTTGGGAATGATCATATCCGTGTCGATATTGGTGATCGGTAGGGGCGCGGCAATACCGGTAAAGGTCTCGAACTTATCCATCATCAATCCCGAAATAGCTGTTTTGCCAGGCGGGGACTTATGGCCCCGGGCTGGCGCGAAGGGCTCTGCGAGCCTTTGAGCTTTTCTTGCGATCTTTGCCCGGATTGGTCAAGGGCCGAAACAAACTATGGCCCAGAGGGAAGAGAGGGGGAGAGGATGGGGGCCAGAGGAGAGGATGGGGGCCAGAAGCGAGCCTGCAGGGACAGGCAGACATGATTGAGGCTTTCATCGGGGCCTGAACAGGCGGCAAATGGCCAAAATTGCCCCGGCCTGATCCTGCGCCACCCGATCCTTCGCCACCTTAGGGCGACCAGATTTGACGCTAAGGAGGGAGACGACCGCGAGCCTTGCGAGGGCAGCGCTTGGGAGAGGCCGCGCTTGTGCCAAATGCCCCCCCATGATAATTCCCCAACGCCTGTGGTGCGAACCGCAGAGCGGAGAGGTGGCAGAGTGGTCGAATGCGTCGCACTCAAATGCGAAGTACGGGCAACTGTACCGGGGGTTCGAATCCCTCCCTCTCCGCCATTGCTCAGATTGTCGCACCTTTGCGATCTTATCAGCCGGAATGCGATCTTTAGTTCAAAATCGTTTGTTCGGAGCAGGGTAACATCTGACAATCGTCGCAGCTACATTGCGAGCTTGTCGGCACCAACCAATAGATCGCGCAGCGGAGCCGCCACCGGAAAGCAGAATTTTGGAGACGGATCACATGATCATCTGATTTTTATGATTGTACACTTGATTTGAATCGCCAATATTATGCTGAGCTTTCACTTAATTGGTTTCGCGCTCTCACATAGAGTTGGTCTATTTTGCAGCCTTGGTCTGCACTTATCACGCGCAGCCGCTGCCTCTTTAATCAAACTAGCAATAGTATTCCACCACAGGCCCGCAACTCTCAATATACAAAAATACCTCTCCGGATAATTTTAGCGTCGGTGAAAAATTTTTCTATCTTCTGAGGCCGCGCCAACTAGTCTGCGTTGACAACCATGCCATCGGCATAGAGTCCCACATAAGACGCAAGATCGAGGGTGAGATGGACAAAGCTTATGAGTCCACCAAAGAGCTTGCCAAGCTGAAAGTCGACATTCATCGCGCTTTGTTCATGAGCTTCGCCACCAAAGAAACAGAGAATAGATTTAATTGCCATAACAAGACCCCTTTTGGAGATTTGTTTATGAGCAACAAACTACTTTGGCTTTGACTGTGATCAAGAAAGCGAAAATGAGCGCAATGCCTCTCGCGCTCATCTTCAACACGCTTTTCTGGGGTTAGGCCGACGCCTCATTCTTCGTGTCTGATCCTGCGCGCGAGCTCGCAATCAGGATCAATGTGATGATGACTGGCGGGAAGACAATCCAATTGACATAATCCCAACCCCAATTAGCGAGGATATGACCAGATGAGAAAGAGGCCACAGCCATAATCGCAAAAATAAGAAAGTCATTGAAGGATTGCACTCTGGTGCGCTCTTCGGGCCTATGTGTCTCCAGCACCATGGCCGAGCCGCCAACAAAGCCGAAATTCCAGCCCACCCCCAAAAGAATTAGGCCAATCCAGAAATGCCACACACTAATGCCGGATAATCCCGTAAGCGCAGACAAAGCAATCAGCAGCAGACCTGCCGCCACAATGCGCGCAGCACCAAATTTTTGAATCAGATTGCCCGTCCAGAAACTGGGTAGGAACATCGCCACCACATGCCATTGAATGCCCCATGCCGCATCAGATAAAGAGAGGCCACAGAGTTTCATCGCCAAAGGCGCAGAAGTCATTAAGAGATTCATCAGCGCATAAGCGCTCGCTCCAGCAAACACAGCGACGATGAATTTAGGCTGCTTGATAATTTCCAGCATGGGGCGGCCCTCGCTGGCTGACTTTTGTTCCGCATGTGGCAATCGCACCTGAAATAGGATCAGCATGCAGATCAATGAAATCAAACCCTGAATAAAAAAACTCACCATAAAGAGATAAGGCGCCCAGAGATTCATCGTCAAATTGACGAGTTGAGGCCCCAGCACTGCCGCAAAGACCCCGCCCACCATCACCCATGACAGCGCCTTGGGCCGAAACTCCGGACTGGCGAGATCCGTTGCAGCAAAGCGAAAGGTTTGCGAAACAGCCTGATAAAATCCGCCAATGAAAGTTGAGACACAGAACAGCGCAAAGGAGCCCAGATAAATCGCAACAGCAGCAAGAATGCCAACGAGAAAGCCGCAGATTGTGCCGGCTGTAAAGGCGGCATTGCGTCCCCATTTTTTGGCCAACATGCCGGATGGCAAAGTGCCAAGCGCCGTGCCAACTACAAAGAAAGAGACTGGCAATGTCGCCAGATCGAGTCGCGGCGCCAGAATAGAGCCGACAAT
>OMIJ01000188.1 GCA_900299065.1 Hyphomicrobiales bacterium | reverse complement strand
GCAAAGGGTCGTTGAGACCTCTTAAAGACCTAGATTTGCTGCACTGCAAAATCAACCCCTGATTGGCGATTTTCACTCCAGACGGACATTTTTGGAGAAGTCATAACTGGCATTAAAGCCCGCATCGAAGGACCAGAAGCATTGGTCGGGGTTGAAGTCCTTTGCCAGTACGCGGGTCAAGAATGTTTGCTGATCGGCCCAACCAGCTTCGGCCTGTGCTTTGCGATAGCGCCCGGGCATTGTGTCATTCAGCCAGCCATGGGGCGCACCGCGATAGAAGTGAATGTCATAGCTTTTGTTATGGGCTTCGAGTGTGTCGCGCAGGCGTGTCACATCCTCGCGGGAGATGATGTGATCATCTGCACCAAAGGCGCCAAACACAGGGCAGGGCAGTCTGGCAATCATATCCTCAAGTGTTTCGGGTTGGCGTTCGTTAATGTTCCATTCGCGTTTGGAGGCGGCGCCATACCAGATCACTACGGCAGAGATTTTCACATGCGAGGCAAAGACCAGAGGATGGCGCCCTGTCTGGCAATAACCACCAATCGCCACGCGTCCAAGATCGGCAGAAGGCTCACTCTGCAAGCTTGCGAGAGTCGCATTGAGGTAATCAATCGCCTCCGGATCGGTCATGTCATAACGTGAATTGCCGGCATTCAGCGCTTGCTTGTCAGGGTGTTTGAAGAAGAAATCCGGGGCTAAAACGAAAAAGCCATCTTTTGCACAGCGCCGCGCAAGGTCCCGAGTATGCTCGACTAGGCCATAGCGTTCATGCATGAAAATATAAACGGGAAAGGGACCATTGCCTTTGGGGCGTGCCAGAAAGGCTGGCATGCCATTGCGGCAGAAGATGTCTTGCGTCTCGATCTCATGCATGGATGATCCAATCATAGTTCTGTTCAACTAGAGTGTCATGAGTGCGACGGTTTGATCCACGCTCATGACTCGCCCCATGCGCGGGAAGACGCGTTCCATGAAAAATTCATTATTGTTGCCGCGCGCCGAATAGCAGCAATCTTTGACCACCACGATGCCATAATCAAGATCGCGCGCTGCAAAGACTGTGCTGGCAATGCCCACATCAGTTGAACCACCGCAGATGACAATGGTATCAATGCCGCGCACACGTAATTGCAGATCAAGATCGGTCTGAAAGAAAGAATTCCAGCGATGTTTGGGCACGACCACATCACCTCTGATGGGGGCAACTTCCGGAGCGATTTCTGCCGCCTCTGAGTCTTTGTGAAAGCGCGGTGCAATCGGTTTATCCGCTCCGCCCCCCTGGCCCAGATCCATGTCTGTATCCGTCAGGCGGGCCACAGTATCCGAGCCATCGGGCGCATGTGCGCCAGAAGGGTAGAACGTGGTCATGCCGACTTTGCGAGCTCCCGCGATCAGACGTTGCATATTGGGGAGAATGTTACGGTCGGCGAGGAATTTGACCTTGGCCGGGTCGGCTGGATGCAGATAGCCATTGAGCGCATCAAACATAATCAGGGCAGTGGTTTGTGCTGGGAGATGTGGGTTAAGCCTGGAAACACGTGCCATGTCAGATCCTGATCAGAAAAAAGATGCCGAATGATAGACTGCGCGGCCCGCTTGTACAATCAGCCCTCATCTGGGAGCCTCGCTGCCGGCTTTCTGGCAAAAGGCTCATTGGCGCGCTTGTCCAAGACCCCGCCTGCGCTCTTGCCCAAGACCCCGTTTGCGCTTTTGCCAAAGACCAAGCTTGCGCTCTAGGCAAGCGCTGCCTAACCTGCTGTCCAGGCGTTACCTAAGCTGATGGCCAAGCGATGCCTGACCCGATGGCAAAGAGAGGGGCATGAAATGATCAAAACAAGTTTGGGGCTCTTATGCGGCCTATATGTTGCTCTTGCATCAGGACAGGCCTCGGCCGATGCCTTATCGGATTTTTACAAGGACAAAACGCTGACCATTATCATCGGCGGCAGTCCGGGCGGCGGCTATGATTTATTGGCGCGCACAATGGCGCGTTATCTTGGGAATCATATTCCCGGTAAGCCAACTGTTATTGTGAAAGGCATGACAGGTGCCGGCGGCATTATTGCGACCAAATATATTTATCAGACCGCGCCCAAGGATGGCAGTACGATCTCGATTGCTAATAGCAACACGCCCTTCGAGCCTTTGTATGGAACAAAGGAAGCAGATTATGATGCGACCAAGTTTAATTACCTGGGATCGCCGGGCAAAGAGACAAGCATTCTCACCGTTTGGCATGAATCCCCTGTCAACACTCTTGAAGATGCGCGCAAGATTGAATTGAAATTGGGTTCATCGGGCAATAATTCGACGCCGAGTTTTTATGGCCGTATGTTGATCGAGACTTTGGGCATTAAGATGAAGATCATCGTTGGCTATCCTGGCCAGAATGATGCTTTGTTAGCAATGGAAAAGGGCGAGCTTGATGGCTATCCCAGCGCCTTTTACAATTCGCTGATGTCCACACGGCCGACATGGATTGGCGATCGCAAGGTCAAATTATTGGTGCAATATGGTGCCTCACCGGAAAAAGCCTTGCCCAATGTTCCCTTCGCTCCCGATCTTGTGACCAATGAAGAGGATAAATTGCTCTGGCAGGCAGCCGTTGCACCGCTGGCTTTGGGGCGTCCTGTGTTAGCTCCGCCCAATGTGCCGCAAGAGCGCCTGGTTGCTTTACGCACAGCCGTTGAAGCGACCTTTGCCGACAAGGATTTTCTGGCCGAGGCGGATAAGCTGCAATTGGGCGTGGCCGAGCCGATTACAGGCCAGGAATTACAAAATATCATTGAGCGGGCCTATAAGACTCCTCCCAAAGTGATTGATCGTTTGCGCAAGATCGCGCAATAGGGTCAATTCTTGTCGTTTGCTCCTTTGGAGTTGCTGATGAATGTGAATATTGCTGCTCATTCAGTTCTGGGCGAAGCGCTTCCGATCCGCCAGACGCGGGAGGAGATATTGGCGCGCGCACAGGCCCTGGTGCCGATTTTGGCGGAGCGTTCGCAGGAATGTAATGAGCTGCGCCGTGCACCTGATGCCACCATTCGCGATTTCGTTGATCATGGACTGCTTCGGATCTGCCAGCCTGCGCGTTATGGCGGCTATGATCTTGGCTATGATGTTCTGTGTGAAGCTATTCAGACTTTGGCGCGCGGCTGTGGTTCGCAAGCCTGGGTGCATATGGTGCTGGCAGATAATCCGCTCAAGCTCGCCGCTTTTTCACTCGAAGCGCAAGATGATGTCTGGGCCAAGGATTCCACTGCACGCGTGTGCGTGGCCGTTGCCGCTGTTGGCAAGGCCAAACGTGTTGATGGAGGTATCCTCTGGAGTGCTGTCCATGGATTTTCCAGCGGCGTTGATCACGCCGATTGGGTGATTTGTGGCGGTCATGTCTATGAGGGCGATGAGAAGCGCGAAGGTGTTTTTGCGCTTATTCCCAAAAAAGATTTCACCATCATTGATGATTGGCATGTGGTGGGATTGGCGGGCACGGGCTCCAAGAGCTTTGAGGTGAAGCAGGCATTTGTGCCTGATCATCGCGTACTGCTGAAAAAAGATTATGATGAGGGCACAGCGCCTGGTCATCTTGTCTATACAGCGCCTGTGACGCGTCTGCCGCGCGGTGGTGTGTCTGCGGTGAGCTATACAGCGGTTGCTGTAGGTGTGGCCGAGGGCTTTCTTGATAATTATTTCCGCTATACGGGCCCGCGCCGCTCGCGTGGCACAGTGGTGGCAGATGATATGGGCATACAGATGAGCGCCGGCTTGTCGGCGGCTGAGATTGAGGCGGCCTCGCGCATGTATATGGGCGCGATCCGTGAAACCATGCAGGTGCTGGAGCGCGGCGAGCAAGTCACCAAACATATGGGTGTGCAGGGCAAACGCAATGCCGCCTATGCCTGCCAATTGGCAATCAGCGCTGTCTCGCGTCTGTTCAATGCAGCAGGCGGGCGCGCACTTTATGAAGACAGCGTCTTGCAGCGACAGTTCCGCGATGTCTATGCCGCCTCGGCACATCATTCGGTGACATGGGATGGCGCAGCGGCTGCTTATGGACGTTTCCGCTTAAATGAGTTTGCGCAATGAAAGACTGGATGAAGCAAATTCCGGCCTCTGAGCTCAAGACCTATGAAAAAGCAGGTTTCATGGGCGAGGCTAAGATTGGTGAACGTGCGGCTTTGATCGTGGTCGATGTCACTTATGGCTTCACGGGGTCGGAGGGTCTGAGCATTGAAGAGGCGATTGCCGAATTTGGTCCAGCCTGTGGGCCTGTGTCCTGGGAGACTATGCCGCGCATTGCCAAACTCATTAATCTGTTTCGTGAATTAAAGCGCCCGGTCATTTATACGCGCTCGCATATGTATAATAATCTATTTGCAGGTAAGGCAACGAAGAGCACACGCAGTCTTAGTCCGGAGCCAAAGTTCAATGAATTTCCGCCGCAGATCATGCCGCGTGCGGATGAGTGGATTTTGGAAAAGACACGTGCCAGCGTTTTCTTCCAGACGCCAATGGCGAGTTATCTGGTGCAGAATTGCATTGATACTGTGGTTGTGTGCGGGGTTTCGACGTCAGGCTGTGTGCGCGCTTCAACGGTCGATTGTTTTTCTCATGGCTTTAACACAATTGTTGTCGATGATTGCTGCTTTGATCGCTCGCAGTTCGCCCATTGCGCCAATCTCTTCGACATCCATGCCAAATATGGAACAGTGGTCTCCTTGCATGAGCTGGAGGCTTTGATGCTGGGGCGTCAGATCAAAGCGTGAGTCAAGCCTAGCTGAGATCCCAATCGGCAGGTAAATAGCCTGCAGTAAGGCCTTTGCCGACATAATAAATCCAGAGCTTGGCGACATGGGGATTGCGTTTGAATTCGCGTGAGAAAGCGGCAATGTCACTCTCGCTCAATGGCACAACTTTGCCCAGAGTAGCAGCCTGATACATGGCCACAGCATTTTCAACAAAATGCACACAATCAATCAAAAGAGCCGGAACAGACTCTGCAGTAATAATCTGGCCATGGGCTCTGATTTGCATTGCGTGATGCGGACCCAGTGTTTGGGCGACAGCATGGCCGAGTTTGGAATCGCTGACATGCGAGGGATCGGCATGGACAGGAATGCCGCTGACCCATCGGATCGAATGATTTTTGAGGGGTAGCAATTGCACGCCCTCCACCAAAGTGAACACATTGGTCAGATCATGGTGGAAATGCGCAACAGCATTCACATCAGGGCGGGCGCGTAAAATCTCGCCATGCAGATAGACTTCGGCAGGTACGCGCGTGCCCTTGGGGCCTTCGACAATCTTGCCATCATAATCACAGATCAAAAGATCGCTGGGCTTGAGTCCCGCCCGGCTTACCTCAAAGGGCTGGATGAGATAATGATCTGGCCGATTGGGCAGGCGTGAACTGACATGGCCGCTATAACCCATCAAGCCTTCCGCATTCAGAATGAGCGTGCAGGCGGCTACTTGTTCGCGTAAACGCAATTCTTCGGGCTGCGCATTGACGAGAGTTTGATGGGTCTGAGCAGTCATGACAATCCTTTTACGCTGAACACTTT
>OMIJ01000187.1 GCA_900299065.1 Hyphomicrobiales bacterium | reverse complement strand
TGTGTATAAGAGAAAGGAATTACCCTTGGGCAAATTGCAATGGCGGGGCAAGCCGATCAATCCGGCAGCCATTCGTAAAACATCCCTGCTCACCGTTGAGGGGGAGAGAGACGACATTTGCGCTATTGGTCAGACCCTTGCGGCACATGATCTGTGCAAATCGATCAAGCCATTCCGCAAGCGTCACCATTTGCAGGCGGGGGTGGGCCATTATGGGGTCTTTAGCGGGCAGAAATGGGAAAGCCAGATCTATCCCCTTTTGCGCAATACAATCCTCGCCAGCGATTAAGCGCGTCAAAGCTTTGGACCAGCTCCTCTGACCCTTATTCAGAGCTTTACTGAATCAGCGAAATTAGGTAATTCATAGCCGCAATGAGCCCCGGCCTTGCGCCGGGGTTTTGTTTTGGTCATCGCGTATTGCGCTAGGCGGAAGACAAATTATGGCGAATGTAGTCGTCGTTGGTGCCCAATGGGGCGATGAGGGCAAGGGCAAGATTGTCGATTGGCTCTCGATTGAGGCCGATGTGGTGGTGCGCTTTCAGGGTGGCCATAATGCCGGACATACATTGGTCATTGATGGCAAGGTCTTCAAGCTCTCTTTGCTGCCCTCGGGCATTGTGCGTCCCGGCAAATTATCGGTGATCGGTAATGGTGTGGTTGTTGATCCTCACCATTTGGTCAAAGAAATTGGTGACATCCGCGCCAAGGGTGTCAGCGTCACCAGAGATAATTTGCGCGTTGCCGAAAATGCGCCGCTCATTCTTTCTGTCCATCGCCAATTGGATGCATTGCGAGAAAATTCCAGCGAAGGCACCAAGATTGGTACAACGCAGCGTGGCATTGGCCCTGCCTATGAGGATAAGGTTGGTCGCCGCGCCATTCGCGTCATGGATCTTGCCGATTTGTCGGTTCTTGGCGATAAAATCGCCCGTCTCTTGGGTCATCACAATGCCATTCGCCGTGGTCTTGGTCTTGAGGAAATCTCCGCCAAAGCCATTTATGAGGAATTGGCCAGCATTGCTGATCAGGTTCTACCCTATATGGATAGCACTTGGCGCTTGCTCGAAGATTATCGCCGCTCCGGCAAACGCATTTTGTTCGAAGGGGCTCAGGGCGCTCTGCTCGATATTGACCATGGCACTTATCCTTTCGTGACGTCGTCCAATACTGTTGCTGCCAATGCGGCAACAGGCTCAGGTTTGGGACCAGGTGCGATTGGTTATGTTCTGGGCATTGCCAAGGCCTATACAACCCGTGTAGGGGGCGGCCCCTTCCCGACTGAATTGAACGACGCAACAGGCCAATTGATTGGTGAGCGCGGCCATGAATTCGGCACTGTGACGGGCCGGGCCCGCCGTTGTGGCTGGTTTGATGCTGTTCTGGTGCGCCAGACCGTGCGCACTTCCGGCATTAATGGAATTGCGTTGACCAAGCTCGATATTCTCGATGGATTCCCCGAGATCAAAGTCTGTGTCGCTTATCGGCTGGATGGCGAGATCATTGATTATTTACCCGCCAGCCAAGCTGCACAAGCGCGTGTCGAGCCGGTTTATGAAACCATCCCAGGCTGGAGCGGTACAACACAAGGCGCAAGATCCTGGGCTGACCTGCCTGCACAAGCCATCAAATATGTGCGCTGGATCGAGGAATTGATTGGCGCGCCAGTTGCGCTTTTGTCGACCAGCCCCGAGCGGGATGACACAATCCTGGTGCATAATCCTTTTCAGGATTGATGCTAGAGTGAAAACGGATTGGAAAGGCATTCACATGCTGCGTGTTGACGCGCATGCACAGGGATGATTTGAAAGCGCAATGGCTGATTATTACCCCTTGCTTGCAAAAGCTGTTTCCGGATTGCCCTCCTCAAACAGAGAGCAGCGGGCAGCCATTTACGAACGTGCACGCAAGGCTTTGCTTGGACAATTAAGAAATATCACGCCTGCAGTGGATGAGGCCGATATTGAGCGCGAAAGTCAGGCGCTTGATGCAGCCATTGCGCGCCTTGAAGATGAGCTTTCTCAAAACTTAACTTCATCATCAGGGCCTGCGACACCCGCTTTACGCAAAAGCCTGCCGCCACTTCCGCCCTTGCCGCCTAAACTTGATCTGGCTGAATTGTCGAAATCGCATCGTGCGAAAACCTCTTCCAGGCCCGAGGACAATAGAGTTGTAGCGCCCAAGGAACCTGTGCCCGCGTCGGCCCAGGAGCCTGTGCGCAAGACCATAGAAAAACCAGACATCAAGCCCATTTCTGCCCCTGCACCAGAATTTGTATCAAGCAATCAGAAGGTCCAGGAGAGGCCTGTTCTGGCGCCCAATTCGTCCGGCCCTATACTCAAGCCGTCCGCTCCGTCCGAAACGAAGGCGCAGCCAGATACGCCTGTGCTTGTCGCAGATAAAGAGCCCGTCTTTGCGCCCATCACAACGCGCGATCTTTCGCAAGCGCAGCCAAAAACTCAAAGCAAACTAACCCCTTTGCGCTTTCTGTTTGGACTTGCCGTGCTGAGCTGTGTGATCATAACAGCCATACTTGCTTTTTACTGGCGAGATATTCCGCAAGGAACCATTCGCCCAACATCGGCAGAAGTTCAACAAACTCAGGAGCCGGTTGAGACTCCCAGCAAGATTGTTGATCGTATTGGTGGGCCCCAGATTCAAGCCTCGCCCCAAACTGAAGCTTCTCTATCGCAAAGTCAGCGCGCGGCCCTTTTGATTGAGGCGCCTGAAGAGCAACAAAAATTCAAAACCTATTTGGGCAATGTGTCTTGGCGCATGGAGAATGTCGGGCGCGGACAAGGGCAGCCTCTCGCACAAGCCTTGCGGATTGACGTTGACATCACTGAAGCCAATCTCAAATTAATGGTTCTCATTCAAAAAAATGCTGATAAGGCCTTGCCTGCCTCGCATATGATTTCGATGCGGTTTCTGCCTCAGCAAAAAAGCGTCATTTCGGAGGTGAGCGAGATTGAGCTTCCATTGATACGCAATGAAGCCTCCACCGAGCTTGATCCTTTAGTGGGCGTCATTGCCAAGATTACGCAAAATATGTTTTTGATCGGACTCAACAATGATGCGGTCATCAGCGCACGCAATATGGAGTTTCTCAAAGCGCGCAATTGGCTTGATATTCCCATGCGCTTGTCCGATGGGCGTTTAGCCAAAATCACATTTGAAAAAGGCAGTGCCGGCGAGCGCGTCATGAATGACGCACTCGCATCCTGGCGTTAAAAGTGTGATCGCTTATGCGATTAAATACCCGGCCTAGGCAGCGCTGCTGGCAGAGCGGCAATCGGTAGGGCTTCAATATGTGACAAGCCGGATTTGACAGCCGCCTGCACTTTCTCAAAGGCGCGAACCTCGATCTGGCGCACACGTTCGCGTGAGACACCAAAACGCTCTGACAATTCCTCAAGCGTGACCGGCTCATCAACAAGGCGGCGGGCTTCAAAAATCTGCCGTTCGCGATCATTGAGAACATTCAGTGCCGTGCGCAAAGCGCCCAAGCGATTGTCTGTTTCTTCTTGCTCGACAAGACTGGCTTCCTGACTGAGGCTGTCATCGACGAGCCAATCCTGCCATTCGCCATCGCCATCCTGCTTGAGCGGTGCATTCAACGAGGCATCGCCGCTCATGCGCCGGTTCATGTCGATCACTTCTTGCTCGGCAACGCCCAGACGATGCGCAATCAACTTGACTTGATCTTGGCGCAGATCGCCATCTTCCAAAGCCGAAATCTGACTCTTGGCCTTGCGCAAGTTGAAAAACAGGCGCTTTTGATTTGCTGTCGTGCCCATTTTCACTAGCGACCAAGAGCGCAGGATATATTCTTGGATCGATGCGCGGATCCACCACATGGCATAAGTCGCCAGACGAAAGCCCTTTTCAGGCTCGAACCGCTTCACTGCCTGCATCAAGCCGACATTGCCTTCGGAAATGACCTCGCCAATTGGCAAGCCATAACCGCGATAGCCCATGGCAATCTTGGCAACTAATCGCAAATGAGAAGTAACAAGTTTGTGAGCGGCATCGCGATCTCCATGCTCACGCCAGCTTTTGGCAAGCATATATTCTTCAGCCGGCTCAAGCATGGGAAATCTACGTATCTCATTGAGATACTTTGATAAACCACTCTCAGCAGAAAGTACCGGAAAGGCACTAGCCATCTTCATCTCCATCAGCCCCCGAAGCGGGCAAGTCGTGATCGCTCAAATAGCCCATCACGCGACAGCTAATATAGGAACACCTAACCATGGCTTAAAGAGGGCGAAAACAGGAAAGCAATAAGGTGAGGAGGTTTTCGGTAGGTCACATGACCATCAAAATGACAATTAATATAATAAAATCAATATCTTATTTAATTGCAACAGGAATTAGCCAAACACGACAGCCCCAATGGCCAGAATGCTGGTCACCATGATACCTGCGCTGACTGCGATCAACTCTAATTGTGCGGACATGGACATATCTCGATTGGACAGGGGAGGCTCACAAAGAAAGGAGGCCGCCCGTTTACACAGGCGGCCCAAGTCTAGGGAGGAAACGCCCAAGAAGGGCTGCAACCGGCAAGCCAGGTTGCAATGCACAAAATAATTTCGCGGTGCGAAAGTACCAGTGCTAATTTTGCATAGCTGCCAAGTACAAGTTGCAAGCCTGAGTTATAGGCCCTCCAGGCTCTTGCCTTGCCCCAACCAAGCCCTGCCCTAACCAAGCCTTGATCCGGACCGGTGGCCGTGATTTGTAGGAGGGATAAAATTGGGACTATCTATTATTCAAGCCTCTACTGGAAAAGTGAGGCTGCTATCGATTGTCAGGGTTTGTCATGTCTTCTGTTCATCAATCCTCTGAAACATTCACTTATGTTCTCGATGAGCCGGTACGCATATTGGTTGTTGATCACGATCCGATCCAGCGTGAATTTGCCTTTGTTTATCTCTCAACGCCTGTCGCAACCATTGAAACCGCCGAGACGGCAGAGACAGGCCTGTCGCGTCTGATGAGCGAGCCTTTTGACATTGCCCTAATCGATATTGATATGCCCGGTATTGGAGGATTTGAAACCATTCGACGGATTAGAGAGATCGATAAACTCAAGACTATGCCAATCATTGTTGTGACTGGCAGAGAAGATGTCGATTCGATTGATCGTGCTTATCGAGTGGGGGCGACATCATTTGTTGTCAAACCGGTCAATTGGCGTTTGCTCAGCTATCAAATTCGCTATGTCTTGCGCGAAGCCGCGCGGCCATTGTCGCAAATGCCTTGAAGACGCAAATGCCGTAAAGACTGGATCAGCTGATCCCGCGCACAGGTTGCGCGCTTGCTAGCAGAAGATCAATTCTTTCGGCTGGTACTGGGGTTGAAAATAAAAAGCCCTGCAGCAAATGGGCACCCGCAGCCCGCAAAAATTTTTGTTGCTCTTCAGTCTCAATCCCCTCTGCCGTGACCTTCAAGCCAATGGCACGTGCCAGAGCAATAATGGCATGAACAATAGATGCAGACCTGACCTTATCAATACCGCTGACAAACGAACGATCAATCTTGATGCGATCCAGCGGCAGACGCAGCAGGCATGAGAGCGAGGAATAGCCTGTGCCAAAATCATCCAATGCGATTTTAATGCCCAATTCTCTGATACGGCGAAGCACTTTGTCAGCCTTCTCCGGATCGTCAAAATAGGAGCTTTCAACAATTTCAAGTTCCAGCCGCTCGAATGGAAGGCCGGATTCGCGCACAATCTGTTCCAGCTTTTCAGCATAGGCCGGATCCCGAAATTGCAGGGGCGAGACATTCACGCCAATATTGAGATCGGGCCAGCGCTTGGCATCAAGGCAGGCTTGCCGCAGAACGCTCTCACCCAATTCAATGATCACACCAGTCTTTTCTGCCAGAGGCACGAAATGACCGGGCCCCAGCAGACCATGGACCGGATGGGCCCAACGGACCAGCGCTTCCACAGATACTATTTTAGAGCCATCAGCGGTCAATTGCGGCTGATAGAGCACACGTAATTGTCCTGCCTCGATTGCCTCTCGCAAATCATTTGAAGAATACATCAAAACGACTCACTTTAATTGTACCAATGGACTATATAGGGGAATGTCTTTTATTTCTTGTCAGTCTTGGTCAAAATGATCAAAACTGTCCAAGCTTATGCTCCTTGTTTCAAACAGTCTGAACAGATTATTTTTAAACTTACTCGGATTGGACAGGCCATGTCAGGTCGAAATCGCCGGTTTTCCTCTTTTACACCTCTGGCCTTATTGGCATTGGCAGGGCTTGTCTTGACCCTTGTGCCGCTTAGGGTCCAGGCTGCCGATACGCGTGCCAGTATTGAGGTCAATGGCCATAAACGCAATTTACGTCTGGTCGAGACGGCCCGACTGAAAAAAACGCCCCGCACAACCATTATTGTATTTCATGCCGGGCGCGGCAGCGTGACCCGTTTGCAGCGCAGTCTGGGGCTTGATGACCTTGCCCGCAAATCAGGTGCAGTTCTCGTCTATCCCGGTGCAATCAACGGGCGCTGGGATGTTGGCAAGGTATCCGGACCGGCTACAGATGATGCACAATTTGTGAAGGCGATCATCACCAAGCTGGTGGCGGATGGTGTGTCTGATCGGCGCAAAATATATGTTGCCGGTGTTTCCTCGGGCGGCATGCTGGCTATGCGCCTTGCCTGCGAATCGACGGATCTATTTGCTGGTGCTGCCGCGCTCATTGCCAATCTGCCAGCGGATTTGGCGGCCAATTGTAATCCGACAAAGCCCCTGCCTTTTTTGCTGATTAATGGCACAGCTGATCCTCTCGTTCCCTTCAATGGCGGCAAATCCACACTTCCCGATTATGCCGATAATGTTGTCTCAACGCAGGCCAGTCTGGAACCTTTTATTAAAGCTGCAAAATGCTCGGAGCAGATCACGCGTCAGGATTTACCTGATCGCGATCCCAATGACGGCTCAAGGGTGATTTTAGAAAAATATGCAGCTTGCAGCGCACCCATAGAATTGCTGCGCATTGAGGGTGGCGGGCATACAATCCCGGGTCGTCGAACGCCCTCTTCACGCGGAGCAGCCGTAGGCGCTCAAAACAATGACATTGACTCCGCGCGTGCCATTTTTGATTTTTTTAAACGGGCCAGCAGCGCGCGCTGAAATTTCAGCGCGGCATAAGCACCCAATAATCCAGATCAAGAATGACAGCAGGATGATAGCTTTCATCCTGTTTAAAGGGATGATCAGCGCAGGGATGGTTTTTTGTCGCAATCGTGCGCAAACGCAACGCCCCCACATCCTCGCGGCCATCAAGTTGTGCCTTATCCATAATTTGCGACCAGGCAAATACAGTCTCGCCTGCAAAAATTGGCGCAACATGGCGCCCGCCATTGATAGAGGCAATATGAAAAGCATTGGCCAGACCATTATAGCTGAGCGCCCGTGCCAGTGAAATGACATGGCCGCCATAGATCAGGCGTTTGCCAAAACGTCCCTGCGATTCGCTATAATGATTGAAATGCACTTTGGCCGTGTTCTGATACAGCCGTGTTGCCATTTGATGCTCGGCCTCTTCAATGGTCATGCCATCAACATGATCAATAGTTTCACCCACTGAATAATCGGCCCACAGATGAGGAGATCCCGCCAGCCCGCGATCATAATTTTGGGATGTGATTGCGGGGCAGGCATCACCCAATGCCTCAGGCTGTAAAAGGCTCGGCAGGCTTGGTACATGTTCTTGAGGAACAGCAGCATCAGCTGATCTTTTGCGCACCATCACCCAGCGAATATAATCGAGCACCAAAGCGCCATTTTGATTGAAGCCTTGCGAACGCACATAGACAACGCCTGTCTGACGATTGGAATTTTCTTTCAAGCCGATCACTTCTGAGACGGAATGCAGACTATCGCCAGGATAGACAGGCACAAGAAAGCGGCATCCAGCATAGCCGAGATTGGCAACCGCATTGAGTGAAATATCAGGAACAGTTTTTCCAAAGACAATATGAAAGACCAGAAGATCATCAACGGGGCTGCGCTCATATCCTAAAGCCTGCGCAAAACTGTCCGCCGACTGAACAGCAAAGCGATTGCCGTAAAGCGCTGTATAAAGCGCCACATCGCCTGTGCTGATGGTGCGCGGTGTCGCATGTCGAATTTTATCACCTAGGCGAAAGTCTTCGAAAAAGCGGCCATTATTGGTCTTAGTCATCAATGCCCTCATCAACCACAATCCACATCAAGCCAGCAAAGCCTTCAGTCCTTGATCATTGCTTTCAGCTTTTATCCAATGCCAATTGCAATGTTTTGGCAAGTAAAGCGCCATCGCCCTCAATACGGATAATTTTGATGCGGCTTGTACTGCCAGACACGAGCTTGACCTTGCTTGATGCCACATCCAAAGCACGGCTGAACAATTGCAAGGCAGCAGCATTGGCCTTCCCCTGATCAGCGATTGCTCGGACCCGGGCTTTGACGATTTCACGTCCATCACTGAGGATGTCCAATCCCTCTATTGCATCGCGTGAAGATTTCGGCGTCAGGCGCACACTGATTATCAAACCGTCAGGCTTGATAGACCAGGCCCGCTCTTGCATGGCATTCACAAGATCAGCTCGGGATCAGAACGACATGCGATAGAAATTATCGATGATCAATTGCCGGATAAAATAAATAATCAACAGCAGGATGACAGGAGAAATATCCATCCCGCCCATCGAGGGGAGAAACCGCCGTATTGGTTGCAGGGCGGGCTCGGTAAGGGCGTTTAATCCATTCCAGATCGAGCGAACCAGATCATTATACATATTCACCACATTGAAGGCGATCAGCCAAGACAGAATGGCCACCCCGACGATGACATAAGTATAGAGTTCAAGCGCCAGCAGGATCACACTAAAAAGGGCGTGCATTGGGGGCTCCAGGCCGCAGGATTGATCAGACAGATGTAACCATGCTCGCCCCGTAGCGCAACCAGCGCTGTCCGAGACCCGGCGCCCCCTTGCGGCCTAGATCGGGCACCGTGCACTGCAAGGCAGCAGTCAGGATCAGGTTACAGGTTCACCCCTTAAACATCAGTAAGTTCGGTGAATTGAAGCGGATCCTTGCGCAGTTTGGCGCTTATCGGTCTTGGGCAAAGCTGCGTTGACTCTCGAGGCCACCGCTCTTAAACAGCCTCTTATTGGGGCTGTAGCTCAGATGGGAGAGCGCTGCAATCGCACTGCAGAGGTCGTGAGTTCGAATCTCATCAGCTCCACCAAAAGTCCTCACATTCAGCCTAGCCATAAGCCGGCAACCCAAAGACAGGGCTGTTACACTCAGCCCATCTGTCCAAGCGCCCTGCAGAGCCCTTCACGATCAATCATCAGATTCATCCCATTGCCAAAGACCATCGCCAGACAATGCGCGCCAGCAAAAACACATTGCGCCTGATAATCTGGCAGATGAGCAAAGCGCGCAATAAG
>OMIJ01000186.1 GCA_900299065.1 Hyphomicrobiales bacterium | reverse complement strand
CCAAAGTGTAATTTGTGATCGCAGAAAAAGAGAACCAGGCAATTGCAAGAGCAAGACCGGATTCGCCAAAAGCAAAGAGCATGAGCGGCAGACCCATATTGCCGCCATTCGACCAGACAAGGACGGGCAAATAAGTGGAGACTTGCAGGCCTTGCAGGCGCACAAAAATCCAGCCCAGCGCCATGGCTGTGCCCATGCAAAGCGCTGCACCCAGCGTCATGTGGCCCAAAGTCGCGGGATTAAGTTTTGAAGACAGCAAACTATCGAGAACAAGCGCGGGGGTTGCCAGATTATTCACCAGAAGACTGACGAAAGAGGCTTCATAATTATCGCCGCGTCTTGCCCAGACATAACCGATCATCGCCAGCACAAAAACCGGCGCCACCACATCGATCAGAATCCAAAATAGAGCCATCTTGCCTCCTGGCGTCTTCCTACGCCCAAGGATAGTTGGTCACAAGAGGTTCTTGCGCTCTGGCAGACCTCAAAGTCTGCACTTTGTCCTGCAAGAATGCTTGAAGATGCGGCTCTAAAGAAGAACCAGGCGGCAAGGATCACCGGTTTTTGCCGCTGGTGCATGGGGCGCACGAATGACCAGAGCTTGCGAGGCAGCCAATGTGCGCAGCATGGAGGAATCCTGACGCCCGAAAGGTATGGCAATCGGCAGGCCGTGGTGCTGGCTGGTCACGCTGGCGCGCAAATAATCCTGCCTGCTGTCATTGGGGCCGAGATCACACCCCAGAATGCCCGCTATAGACCTATCTTCTCCCGCTTGCTGATCACCGCTGAGTGCACGCACCAAAGGCACAAGAAAGAGCACAGCGCAGACTATTGCGGAGACAGGATTGCCCGGCAATCCGAGAATTTGCATCGCATCCATACGCCCATGCATCAGCGGCTTGCCCGGGCGCATGGCAATCTTCCAAAATCCAAGCTCCATGCCCTCACGCTTGAGAGCGCTTTGCACAAGATCATGATCGCCGACTGAGGCGCCACCCAAAGTGACCAGCACATCGACCTTTGCTGCTCGCGCACGCGCAAAGGCCTGTTGCAAATCTTCATAGCGATCACCTGCAATGCCCAGATCCAGCACATCAGCGCCCGCTGCCTGCGCATAAGCACCCACAGCAAAACTATTGGAAGCGACGATCTGATCAGCGCCGGGCTCTTGGCCGGGCGCGACCAATTCATCACCGGTAGCGAGTATTGCAATCAAAGGTTTCTTGTGGACCGGAAGCTGCGCATGATTCATTGCCGCTGCCAGTGCCAGATCGGGCGCGCTCAGACGATGGCCCTTTTTGAGCAGCGCATCCCCTTTGACAAAATCAAGACCAGCTTTGCGAATATTACGGCCCAGCGCTTCTGCTTCATTGATGATCACATGATCACCATCCGCGCTGGTATTCTCCTGAATGATCACTGTATCAGCACCGCTTGGCACAGGCGCGCCGGTGAAAATACGCACAGCCTGGCCATGATTAATGCGCCCTGCAAAGCCATGCCCTGCAGCACTTGCTCCTATAATGGCCAATCGTGCGGGCAGCTGAGTGAGATCAGCATGAATGAGCGCATAACCATCCATAGCGGAGACATTAACAGGGGGCTGGGTGCGCCTTGCATCAAGATCCCCGGCCAGTACGCGCCCCAGAGCTTGTACCAAATCCACATGTTCAACGGGCGTTTGGCCTTTGACGCCAGCAAGAATGGCCTGCAAAGCCTCTTCAACAGGAAGCAAGGGAGACGGAATCATGTCTGGCCTGATCCCTGAGCCATATCCCTAATCCATGTCCCCGATTTGCCGCCGGACTTTTCCAACAGGCCAATATTCTCGATCACCATGAAGCGATCCACTGCCTTGACCATGTCATAGATTGTCAAACAGGCTAGAGAGACGGCCATCAATGCTTCCATTTCCACGCCCGTCTGTCCGGCGACCTTAGCCAAAGCCCGAACACGCACACCAGGCAAAGAGTCATCTAGATCAAGATCGACCTGCACTTTGGACAAGAGCAAAGGATGGCACATGGGAATGAGTTCGTGTGTGCGCTTGGCAGCCATAATGCCGGCAATGCGCGCAGTGCCCAGCACGTCGCCCTTTTTCGCATCGCCAGAGCGAATAAGCGCCAAAGTCGCAGGCTGCATCACAATGCGCCCTTCTGCAATTGCGGTGCGTGATGTGACATCTTTTTGCGAGACATCAACCATGCGGGCTTCGCCCGAAGCGGAGAGATGAGTCAATTCATTCATTTGTTCACCAAAGGCTTTAACCGCTTGCCCTGCAAAAGCTCGAATGTTGCTTGTTCAACATTGTGTTGGCGCATCAAACTCTCGCCAACGAGAAAAGCATTAATGCCGCTGTTTGATAAACGCAGGCAATCTTCATGTGAAGAGATACCGCTTTCAGAAATGATGAGGCGATCCTTGGGCACCAATGCAGCCAAAGTCTCGCTGACTTCGAGATTGGTGACGAATGTGTGTAGATCTCGATTGTTAATGCCAATCAGGCGAGATTCGAGAGGCAGTGCGCGTTTGAGTTCATCCTTGTTATGAACTTCAACAAGCACATCCATTTTCAGATCATGCGCAGCTTTGTTGAGGGCACGGGCCATCTCGTCATCAACGGCGGCCATAATGATCAATATGCAATCAGCGCCCCAGGCGCGTGCCTCATAGACCTGATAGGGATCATAGAGAAAGTCCTTGCGTAGGACTGGCAAATGCGCGGCAGCGCTGCGCGCTTGCACCAAATAGTCCGGCTTGCCCTGAAAAGAGGGCTCATCGGTGAGAACCGACAGGCAGGCTGCACCGCCCCTCTCATAGGCCTTGGCCAAGTGGGACGGATCAAAATCTGCGCGGATCAGGCCCTTGGAGGGGCTCGCCTTCTTCACTTCGGCAATCAAGGCATATTCATCAGCCTCAATACGCGCTTCCATCGCATGGAAAAAGCCGCGTGGCGGGGATTGTTTATCAATCTGCCGCTCTAGCGCATGGATCGGCATGCGCACTTTGGCATCTGAGATTTCACGGCGCTTATAGGTCTCTATCTTATGAAGTATATCTACCATCACACGCTCCGATTAGACACTTCGACCAATTTGGCCAAAGTGGCTTTCGCGTGGCCTGTATCGAGGGCTTGTGTGGCAAGCGCCGCACCCTCCACCATGGATTTGACCTTGCCCCCGATCACCAAAGCAGCTGCCGAATTATAAACTGCAATATCGCGATAAGCCGATTTTTGTCCCTCAAGCACGGCACGTAAAGCTGCAGCATTATGGGCCGGGTCACCTCCCTTGAGATCGGCCGGCTGCGCGCGGGGCAGACCTGCATCCTCTGGCGTAATCTCAAAGCTGCGCAAATGGCCATTCTCCAGAGCACAGACAGAGGTCGGACCTGTCGTCGTCAATTCATCCAATCCATCACTGCCATGCACAATCCAAACTTGCTCGGAGCCAAGATTCTTTAACACTTTCGCCATAGGCTCAAGCCAAGCAGAGGAGAAGACGCCAACAATCTGGCGTTTGACGCCGGCTGGATTCGACAAAGGACCAAGCAGATTGAAAATCGTGCGCGTGCCAAGCTCCACACGTACGGGTCCGACATGGCGCATGGCGGCATGATGTGCAGGGGCCATCATAAAGCCAATGCCTGCTTCCTTGATGCAGGCTTCAACGCCTGTCTCAGACAGGCCAATTTTCACATTGAGTGCGCTCAGCACATCGCTGGCACCGGACAGGGAAGAAGCAGCGCGATTGCCGTGTTTGGCAACAGGCACACCGCAAGCAGCTGTGATGATCGCAGCCAATGTCGAAACATTATAAGAGCCCGAACCATCGCCGCCCGTTCCCACAATATCAACAGTATTGGGGGGAGCTTTCACACGCAGCATTTTCTCGCGCATGGCTGAGACAGCTCCTGTGATTTCCTCGACTGTCTCGCCGCGCACGCGCAGAGCCATCAAAAAGCCGCCCATTTGCGAAGGCGTCACCTCGCCTGACAACATATGATCAAAGGCCAGCTTGGCCTCCGCCCGTGTCAGACTTGCACCTGTGGCCACTTTGGCAATCAGCGGTTTGAACTCATCCATGGATCGTCTCACTCAGCCTATTTATGGTCAGACCGCGCGCGGATGAGCCTTGTTCCAGGCTGCCGCTAGGTCAAGAAAATTGCGCAAGATTAAATGTCCGTGTTCGGACTGAATGCTTTCAGGGTGAAATTGCACCCCATGGACGGGATGGCTGCGATGCGACAGTCCCATCACGAGCCCATCGGAGGTTTGCGCGGTCACCGCCAGATCATTGGGCAAATGATCTCCATTTACAACAAGCGAATGATAACGGGTTGCTTGAAACGGACCATTAATGCCATGAAAAATTGTCTCGCCCTGATGCACGATCTCCTGCATCTTGCCATGCACAGGCAAAGGCGCGCGCACAACTTCCCCGCCATAGGCCTGACCAATGGCCTGATGACCCAGGCAGACGCCGAACAAGGGCACTTGCCCCTTGCTGGCATTGATGAGATCAAGACAAATGCCAGCCTCATTGGGCGTGCATGGTCCCGGTGAGAGCACTATGGCATCTGGCTTTGCGGCCAAAACATCAGCTGAGCTGATCTTGTCATTACGATGAACATTCACCTGCGCACCCAGAGAACCTAGATAATGCACCAGGTTCCAGGTGAAACTGTCATAATTGTCGATCAATGTGACATTCGGTCGGGCGGCAGACATGAGAGACCTATTTACAAGCCTTAAAGTTTGCGACCAAGTGATCCAATCGTCAAGTTAATCCCTGACGACAGGTCTTGGCAGCCAGAGCAAATGCGGCCTATTGGCCACGTTTGGCGCGTGTGGCAAAGCGAACGGCCTCTTCAGCCGCACGGAACAGGGCCTGTGCCTTGTTCACGCATTCGCGATGCTCGGAATGAGGATCACTATCATAGACGATACCCGCACCAGCCTGCGCATGCATCATGCCATCTTTCAAAATGGCCGTGCGCAGAACAATGCATGTATCCATCTCACCCGATGAGCCAAAATAACCGATACAACCAGCATAAATGCCGCGCTTGTCGGCTTCTAGCTCATCGATGATTTGCATAGCCCGCACTTTGGGTGCGCCCGATACTGTGCCCGCAGGAAAGCCGGCGGCCAGCGCATCGATAATGTCATGGGCAGGATCTAGCTCGCCTTCAACATTCGAGACGATATGCATGACATGGCTATAACGCTCGATGAAAAAGCGATCTGTCACATTCACGCTGCCTATTTTTGCTACGCGGCCTACATCATTGCGGCCCAAATCAAGCAACATCAAATGCTCGGCACGTTCCTTGGGATCGGCCAGAAGTTCTTGTGCCAGAGCCTCATCCTCAGCCTGTGTCTTGCCGCGCCAGCGTGTGCCAGCAATGGGGCGGATCTGCACTTTGTTATCGCGCACACGAACCAGAATTTCAGGACTCGAACAAACGATTTGAAATCCGCCAAAGTCAAGAAAAGAGAGGAAGGGCGCAGGATTGACCCGGCGCAAAGCGCGATAAAGTGAAAGAGGCGGCAGGTTAAAGGGCGCGCTGAAGCGCTGCGACAAGACAACTTGAAAAATATCTCCCGCGCGGATGTAATCCTTGGCGCGATCGACCATTTCAAGAAAACGCGCTTCGCTTGTGTTGGACTGCGCCACAATATCCGGCAGGCCGGGATCAAGATCGGAGGGCATATGCGCCAGCGGACCTTCGAGAATGCATATCACCTGATCCAGACGGCTCAATGCCGCTTCATAAGCCATGCGGGCACTCACGCCCGAGCGCGGACGCACCGGCGTGACGAGAGTCATTTCATCTTTGACGGAGTCAAAGACCACCATCAAAGTGGGGCGGATCATCATGGATTCAGGAACGCCAATGGGATCCGGCTTGGCTGGCCCCAAATCTTCCATCTGGCGCACCATGTCATAGCCAAGATAGCCAAAGATTCCTGCTGCCATTGGCGGCAGATGATCCTGAGCATTAATCGCAGATTCCTTGATCAAGGCCCGCAATGCATCGAGCGGCTTGTCTTGCATGGGCACAAAAGCCGCCGGATCAGTCAAAGCCTGGCGATTGATTTGCGCCTGATCGGCATTGGCCCGCCAGATCACATCCGGATCAAGGCCAATCATCGAATAGCGCCCGCGCGCCGCCCCCCCTTCAACGGATTCGAGCAAGAACATATTGCCCGAGCGACCTGCGGAGAGTTTCAGATAAGCAGAAACAGGGGTCTCAAGATCTGCGACAAGCTTGGTCGAGATGAGACAGGGACGACCCGTCTCATATAATGCACACATCTCCTCAAAGGATGGCGTGACCATGAATGTCTTTCACTCAGAAGAGGCCATTGGGGTCAGTATTGCCACCAATGGCGGCTTGTACAGCCGCATCATTGATCCGCACACCCTGATCAGTCTGAAGTTTGGTGACATATTGTGCCAATATATCTTCATTCATCGCTGCAAGAATTTGATCGGCTGCGCCCTTGATTGTGTCTGAATCAAAATCGACCGGCGGGATTTGGCTATCGGTGATCTTGAACACGACACGTGTAAAGCCATCGCCAGAGGCTGAACCGGCACTGCCTGAAGGCAAAGCAAAAACACGCGCAATCACACCCTGCGGCAATTCATCCCCACCAATGCGTTGCACGGAGCCAGCATGTTTGAGCTCGAGGCCGGTCTCTTTGGCAAGGTCTTCCATTGAAGTGCCGGATTTGATTTTCTCAACCAGAGCATCTGCCTTTTCGCTCAAGCGACGGGCAATCTCTTCATCTTTCCAATTGCGTTCAACTTCGGTTTTGGCCTCGTCAAAGGTCAATTGGCGTGCAGGCTCTACTCCGGCCACTTCAAACCAGACAACACCGCCTGTGCTGCCATTGATCGTGTCATTATCTACGCCGACATCGGAAGCGAATACAGCTTTTAGCAAAGCATCGCGCTCGGCCAGATCGGTGATCAGATTGCCAGCCTTATCCAGGCCTGCCGCTGTAATGCCCTCCACCGTGCGCACTTGCATGCCAGCGATTTGCGCGGCTTCCGTCAATGTCTTGCCAGAGGTGCGTTCATCCTCGATCTTGTCTCGCAAGATCTGCACCTGCCCCTTGGCCCGCTCAAGCGCCAGATCGGCTTTCAACTGGCCCGCAACATCTGCAAAGTTTTTGACGCTTTCAGGCTGAATAGCCTCAACACGCACAAGCACATAACCAAACTGCCCTTTGACAGGCTCGCTGACCGCGCCAGCAGCAAGCGTAAAGGCAGCTTGCGCCACAGAGGCATCGGCAATTTCACCGCGTGTCACATTGCCCAAATTCACATCTGCATCGGAGAGTTTGCGCTCCTGTGCAATAGATTGAAAGCTCGCGCCATCCTTGATCTTCTGGCTGGCGGCTTTGGCCTCATCTTCATTAGCAAAGACCATTTGCTGAATCTGTCGCTTTTCGGCTGTGCCAAATTTCTCGCCCTTGACGCGCTCATAACGCGCCTTGGCATCATCATCAGAAATCTTGGTGGGATCAGCAATGCCCTCAGGTGTGATCGCAAGGGTGACGAATTTACGATATTCGGCTGTGCGGAAAGCAGTTTTGCGATCGTCATAGAATTTCTGCAAAACATCCTGCGCGGCAGGTGCAATGGCATCGAGGGCGGAATCGGGCAGCACCACATAATCAATTGCGCGGGTCTCAAAGCGATAACGATGCACAGCGGCCAAAGTCGCCTTGGGTGTCTTCATACCACCTGACAATGTCTCGGCAATCTGACGCCGCAAATAGACTTTGCGTTGCTCACGAATAAAGGCCTGTTCGCTCAATCCTGCATCTCGCAATGCTTCATTGAAGCGCGAGACATCGAATTTGCCTGTTAGGCCTGCGAAAGCCGGATCTTTTCGCACGGCATCGGCAAGATCCTCCGTGGACATGGCCAGACCCAATGAAGTGGCGCGTTGATCAAGACTGGCTTCGGCAACAAGGCGTGTCACAATCTGCCGATCAAGTCCAAAAGCACGCGCCTGCTCATTGGTGATAGCGCGGCGAAATTGTTGCTGCATACGTTGCAGCTGGGTTTGATAGGCAAAGCGCACTTGTTCGGCTGTAATGGTTTGTGTGCCAACCGTTGCCACAGTGGATGAGGTGAATCCGCGGAAAATGTCGCCTATGCCCCAAATGGCAAAGCTGAGGATGATAAAGCCCATCAGCACGGCCATAATGGAGCGACCGATCCAATTCTGTGATGCCTTGCGCATCCCGTCGAGCATTTGAGTCCCCTGATCCAGCCGACCGGCCCCCGGCCAGTCCTTTCAGCCTGCGTCATTAACGCTATCAGCCGACTTTGCATAGGCGTTGGGGTCTGCTAACCGCACTCCAAGTGTAATTTAGGAAGATTCCATGGCCAATAGCCCCCGCCCCCTCGTTGCCGGTAACTGGAAAATGAATGGTCTGAAGGCCGCGCTGACAGAATTGACGGCGATGGCAAAGGCCTATGATCCTGGCCTGCAGGGCAAAGCGGATCTGTTGATTTGCCCGCCCAGCCTGTGGATCCCTGCTGCTGTCAGTCAATTACAAGGCTCAGGAATCGCTATTGGTGCGCAGGATTGTCATCCCCAGCCCCATGGGGCGCATACGGGGGATATTTCTGCCCCGATGATCAAGGATGCTGGCGCAAGCCATGTGATTGTTGGTCATTCTGAGCGTCGCAGCGACCATGGCGAGACCAGCGAAATGGTCAAGGCCAAGGCTGAAGCGGCTATGGCAGCTGGTTTGGTGGCGATTGTCTGCGTTGGTGAGACACAGGACGAGCGCCAATCCGGCCGGGCCAAAGATGTTGTGGGAGAGCAATTGCGCCATTCCTGGCCCATGGGAGCCAAGGCCAGCACTTTGGTGATTGCTTATGAGCCCGTTTGGGCGATTGGCACCGGGCTCACCCCTACATCTGCGGATGTAGCTGATATGCATGGTTTTATCCGCCAGGAATGTGAGCGTCTCGCGCCGGGTCAGGGCAATAACATGGCCATTCTCTATGGCGGCTCGGTAAAGCCGCAAAATGCGGCTGAACTGATGAACGTCCCCAATGTGAATGGCGCATTGGTCGGCGGGGCCAGCCTAAAGGCCAGCGATTTCATGGCGATAGTAGAGGTTTATCGCTAACAATCGGCCCTGCCTGCAGGGCTCGATTAACCACAAAGCATAATCCGCTTGCAGAACCAAGCAAGAACAGATAGTGTCTGTTCATGTTTTGTTTATCTCGACGGCCGAGAGTTGAAAGTGACACGGAATGAAAGCGATTCGCGGAAAAGCTTTCTTCCCCCACTAAAATGATCGGGTACAGGCGGATCTGATGCTGACCAAGAAACAGAATGAATTATTGCGCTTCATCAATGAGCGCCTCAAAGAATCCGGCGTGCCCCCCTCCTTTGATGAAATGAAGGAGGCTTTGGATCTGCGCTCCAAATCTGGCATTCACCGGCTGATTATGGCACTTGAAGAGCGCGGCTTCATTCGTCGTCTGCCTAATCGGGCCCGGGCGCTGGAAGTGTTGAAATTGCCGGAATCCTCAACTCCCGCTCCTGGCCGCGGCACAGGCCGTTTCTCGCCGGCGGTGATTGAGGGCAATTTGGGACGCGTGCGCGCCCCCAGCCCCAATCTGCCACAAGAGGACAATGACAACCAAAGCGTGCTGATCCCCGTCATGGGACGCATAGCGGCGGGCACGCCCATTTCCGCCATTCAATCGCGCAGCCACAGCATTGCCATGCCGCCTGAATTCATGGGCCTTGGTGATCATTATGCGCTCGAAGTACGTGGCGATTCCATGATTGATGCTGGCATTTTCGATCAGGATACAGTGATCATCCGCAAGCAGGATATTGCCGAGACCGGCGATATTGTTGTGGCCCTCATTGATGATGAGGAAGCAACGCTGAAGCGGCTTCGCAAACGTGGGGGCACGATTGCTCTGGAAGCAGCTAATCCGGCCTATGAGACACGTATCTTCGGGCCCGATCGCGTACGGATCCAGGGTAAGTTGGTGAGCCTGATCCGCAAATATTAATCGATCATCGGCGGCCGGAGAGATCAAAACCAATCTCGCTATCACGCTCCGGCTCTTCTATCCCCTCATCTTCAACAACATCTTCCGGATCAATCGGGAGATAACTTTGCGTTGCGGATAGATTTGATGAGGCTTGCAGAGCTGCAGCCGGATTTGATTGAGGTAGATCGCGCTTTGACAAAATTTTTCGTTTTGCCGAGGCCCAGGGGCGATCTGTCATAGGCCCCCTTTCACTTGTTAGGATGGGCTCACCCTCCGTGCCAAAACTGATCTGGCTTGCGCCATAAAGATCGAAGAAATTTCGATCCAATATCAGATCTGGCCCCTGACATTGAGTGTCCACACGCAATGGCGTCACAATAATATCCGCGCGGTGACAATCCTCTCGCAAAGCCGAGGCCTCTTTGACAAAGGAGAGCACATGGCCGCTGGCCAGCACAGCAACACAGGCCGCGCGATCGCAGCGAGAAGTACCCATCAGATTGGGGTCATAAGGCGAACGGGCATCGCCATCCGCGCTCAGCCATTGCGATACGCCAAAGGGATTGGCTTGCTGATTGAGAATTTCATAAAGCCCATTGCTAGAGCGCAAAGACAGGCTTTGGCCGTGCGCATCGAGGCGCAAATCAGGGCGCGGTGTCTGAACAGCCAGCACAATGCCGATGCAGGCAAAGATAAGCCCGCCCCAGCGTATCCAACTCTGCCAGAGAGTGAGCCAGACCAGAGACGCACTCACACATAAAAGCGCAGCGCCGCTAAAGGCAGGCAGATAAATGGCTGAACCTGATAAAGTGGACACATAATGCGCTGATTGCATCATCACCCAAACACCCTGCCCCGCCAGCCACCAAAAGGGCAGATCAAGACCAAAGGGCCAGGCCATCACACCTAACAGCGACATGGGCATGATGATGAATTCAACAATCGGCAAAGTGAGCGCATTGCCAAACAGGCCATAAGGGTTGAGACGATGGAAATGGAATAGCGAAAAAGGATCGGTTGCCAGTGAAGCAACAAAGGTTGTCACGACCATGGTCAATATTATCTTGAGCGCCTGATCCAGCCAGCCATTGCGCTCCATCTGATCTTTGATGGAACCGCCCAAAGGCCGCTCATAGACCGCAATCATAGCCGCTACGGCGGCAAAGGACATTTGAAAGCTCGGCCCCAATAAGCTTGCTGGTTCGCGCAACAGAATGATCAGAGCGGCTATCGCCAGATTGCGCATGGACAAAGCAGGCCGATCAAAGATGATGGCAATGAGGATCACTGCAATCATCACCAAAGAGCGCTCGGTGGCGACTTCCGATCCTGCAAAAATATCATAGGCCAATGCACCAAAGAGTGCGAAACTCGCCGCCCATTTGCGTATAGGATAATGCAGCGCAATGGCTGGAAAGAGCGCCAGAAAGGCGCGCAAGCTCCAAAGGAAGAGACCTGCCGCCAGCACCATATGCAGGCCTGAAATGGACACCACATGATAAATGCCTGCATTGCGCAGATCCTCATTAATGGCCTCGGAAATCTGGCCGCGTTTGCCTGTTACCAATGCAGCTGTCACCGGGCCCGTGCTTTGGCCAACACGGGCAATGATGCGATCGGTCAATTGATTGCGCGCGCGATCAACCATGGCATTCAATCTCGCACGTAAGGCGATTTGCATTGCATCTGGCGCGCGCTCGAGCCGGCCCATAACTGAGCCAACAGCGCCAATCTGATCAAAATAAGCATCACGCGAGAAATTATAACCGCCAGGTTCCGAGGGGGCCGGTGGCGGCATGAGACGCAATTGAGCCTTGATTGTTGTTCCTGAAACAAAGGGACTGCGTGTGCGCATGGTCACACGCACGCGAACCGGCGTGGAGTGAGCTGACACGCCCTCGATCTCCAACACGCGCAGCAGCAGCCGCGAGCCACCCTTATGATCATCAATAGTCTCAATATAAGCTGTCGTAGGTGCGATGAGTGTGTGCTCGACGATCGGCGCTGAGATCAAAAATGTTTGCAGGCCGGTGAATGTAAACCCGGCCATGATGAAACCTAATGCGATGAAACAGCGGCTCGCCACATGCCAGTGCAGGCGATGTGTGATGACACAGGCCAGAGATAAGACCAGCACCGCACTGAGCCCGGCCCAGAGAGCGGGCTCCTGATCGGCATAAAAATAAAGTATAATGCCAATCGCCTGACAGACCGGCAGCCAGAGGAACAGGCGATGAGCGGCTATCTCGGCCTGCCAAGCCAGATGACAGAGACGGCTCAGAGCCTGCCAAAATCCAAAATCGCGTTGCCAGATTTGAAAAACCGACAGCCAGCGCAAGCCCGAACCAAGACCGGAGGTCCAGATCTGATCCTGATCCACGATCGTGCCACGTCCCAGCGCCGGGCTGGTGGCTGATGGGCTATGCGCTTTGGCAAAGGCATCCCCAAATGACATGGTCGCCCCATAAATTGGCTTAAAGTACAAATTGCTCTGACAAGCAGTCCTGCAGAATGGTTTGGCCTCATCCAGGAGAGTTTGATCAGGCTGAGAACGAAAAACTGAAAACTTTGTGATCTAAAAAGCTTTTGGCGTGCGGAAAGACTTTCGTTGGGCCCACGAGCGTGATAACGCCCACGGATCCCTTGGCCAACATGCTACACCATAGTAGTTGCGCGTTAAGGGGGCAAATGAACATTCCTCCGCGCGCCGCAGCCGGGCCAATCTAACCTTTCGAGATCCTCCTTCATGACTGGACCTGTTGTTACTCGCTTTGCTCCCTCTCCTACTGGCTTTCTGCATATTGGCGGAGCGCGCACCGCTTTGTTCAACTGGCTCTATGCGCGCCGCTTTGGCGGTAAAATGCTGCTGCGCATTGAAGATACGGACCGAGAGCGCTCCACCGAGGCGGCCATTGCTGCCATTCTCGACGGACTGAGCTGGCTGGGCCTGCAATGGGATGGCGAAGTCGTCTATCAATTCTCGCGGGCTGCTCGCCATGCGCAAGTCGCGCGGGAATTGCTGGCGCGCGGGCGTGCCTATTATTGCTATGCCAGCCCGCAAGAGCTGGAAGAGATGCGGGAATTAGCGCGCGCGGAAAAGCGCCCGCCGCGTTATGACGGACGCTGGCGCGACCGCGACCCGGCTGAGGCGCCCGCCGGCATCAAACCCGTTGTGCGGCTCAAGGCGCCCCAGGAGGGCGAGACCATAGTGGAAGACCGCGTCCAGGGCCGCGTGGTTTTCCCCAATAAGGATCTGGATGATCTGGTATTGCTGCGCTCGGATGGCACGCCCACTTACATGCTGGCGGTGGTGGTGGATGATCATGATATGGGCGTGACCCATATTATCCGCGGTGATGATCATCTCACCAATGCAGCGCGCCAAACCCATATTTATCAGGCGATGGACTGGGAAGTACCCTCCATGTCGCATATTCCGCTGATCCATGGACCCGATGGCGCCAAGCTGTCCAAACGCCATGGCGCTCTGGGGGTCGATGCCTATCGGGCGCTTGGTTATCTACCCCAAGCCTTGCGCAATTATCTTGTCAGGCTTGGCTGGAGTCAGGGCGATAAGGAGTTTTTCACGACGCAGGAGATGATCGAGGCTTTTGATCTCCCGCAAATCGGACGCTCTGCTGCTAGATTTGATTTTGCCAAGCTTGAAAATATGAACGGCCAATATATGCGCGCCAGCAGTGATCAGGATCTGCTTGACGCTCTGGTGTCCACCCTGCCCTATCTGCCGGGGGGAGAAGCGATCAAATCCCAACTGACCGATCAGAAGCGTGACCAATT
>OMIJ01000185.1 GCA_900299065.1 Hyphomicrobiales bacterium | reverse complement strand
TTCTATGCTCAGGCGCGCGGCATTGCCCGCCCTGAAGCTGAAGCCATGTTGCTCGAAGGCTTTGCCGCAGAAATATTCGATGATGTGAAAGATGAATTTGTGAAAGAGGCCTTGCGTGCTCAAATCCGCCGCTGGCTTGTTCAGCGCGGCGAATCTGCCTCAGCCTCTTCGACAAGAATGGGACGTGCATGATGGATTATGATGTCAATGCCGTCAGAGCTGACTTTGCCATTTTGAATGAGCGGCCCTATGGCAAGCCGCTCGTCTATCTCGACAATGCCGCCTCGGCACAAAAGCCGCGCCAAGTGCTCGATCGTATGCGTTATGCCTATGAGCATGAATATGCCAATGTGCATCGCGGCTTGCATTATCTCGCCAATGCGGCAACCGATGCTTTCGAGGCTGCACGTGAATCCGTGCGCGCTTTTCTCAATGCAGGATCGAGCGAGGAAATCATTTTCACCCGCTCCGCCACAGAGGCGCTCAATCTCGTCGCCTCTTCCTTTGGGCAAGCGCATATCAATGCCGGCGATGAAATTGTGCTCTCCATAATGGAGCATCATTCCAATATCGTGCCCTGGCATTTTTTGCGCGAGCGCAAGGGCGCTGTGCTTAAATGGGTCGGTGTGGACGAAGAGGGGAATTTCTCGCTCGAAGAGTTTGAAAAAAGTCTGAGCCCCAAAACCAAAATTGTCGCCATTACCCACATGTCCAATGTGCTGGGTACCATCACGCCAATTGCCAAAATCATCGAGCTTGCCCATGCGCGCGGCATTCCGGTTCTTGTCGATGGCTCTCAGGGGGCTGTGCATCTGGATGTTGATGTGCAAGCTCTCGATGTCGATTTTTATGTCGTGACTGGTCATAAGCTTTATGGACCCACAGGCATTGGCGCGCTTTATGGTAAACGCAAATGGCTTGAATCTCTGCCACCCTATGCGGGCGGTGGTGAAATGATTGAAACAGTGGCTATGGATCGTGTCACCTATAATACGCCGCCACATCGCTTTGAGGCAGGCACGCCGCCCATCGTGCAGGCCATTGGGCTTGGCGCTGCGCTCAATTACATGCAAGCGATCGGGCGTGATCGTATCAGGGCCCATGAGGCGGCATTGCTCGCCTATGGCAGCGAGCAGATCAAGAACATAAAATCCCTGCGCCTCTTTGGCTCAGCGAAAGAAAAGGGCGCTATTCTCTCCTTCGAGTTGAAGGGCGCTCATGCGCATGATGTGGCGACAGTGATTGATCGTTATGGCGTTGCCGTGCGCGCCGGCACTCATTGTGCCATGCCCTTGATGAGTCATTTGGGTGTGACCTCAACCTGCCGAGCTTCCTTTGCGCTTTATAATACATTCGAAGAGATCGATATTCTCGTTGAGGCCTTGGCTAAGGCCGAAGCCATGTTCTCCTGAGGACTAGTCATGGACGATAATGCTGCATCAGATGCCGAGGCCATTCAGCCCAATCGCCCTGGCTTCAATCCCGATCAATCAATTCCGCCTGAGGAAATGGATCGGCTGACCGATGAGATCATTGCGGCGCTTAAATCCGTTTATGATCCCGAAATTCCGGCGGACATATATGAATTGGGGCTAATCTATTTGGTGGACATTGATGCCAGCCGGTTTGTCACCATTGATATGACCTTGACTGCGCCAGGATGTCCCGTGGCCGGCGAAATGCCAAAATGGGTTGAGGATGCTGTGGCCGCTGTCACTGGCATTGCGGGCGTCAAGGTCAATATGGTGTTTGACCCGCCGTGGGATCAAAGCCGCATGTCGGATGAGGCGCGTGTTTCCTTGAATATGTGGTGAGCCCTTGTTTTGCTGCTCTTGGCTCTGGGCAAGGGCGGATTGAAGTCTTATATTGGTAACGAAGAATCCTCGTCGGGCCTTGACCCCGGTGCGCGGAGTTTAAAATGGCAAATGCAAAGCTGCAATTCAAAGTCCTGACCTTGTCAGAAGCCGCAGCCAATCGCGTGCGTGATATTCTAGCTAATTCGGAGCGTCCGGTTTCGGCACTTAAAATAGGCGTCAAAAATGGCGGCTGCGCCGGCATGTCCTATACAATGGATTGGGTCGATCGTATCGGGCCCTATGATGAGGTCATCGAGGATCAAGGGGTGCGTCTGGTCATTGACCCCAAGGCCATTATGTTTTTGATCGGCACGCAAATGGATTTCCGGACAGATAAAATGTCATCCGGTTTTATCTTCAACAATCCCAATCAGACCTCGGCTTGCGGCTGTGGCGAGAGTGTTGCGCTTGAGCCTGCCAAACTTGAGAATGTCGAATCTACGTCTCATCCTACGGCATGAGGCCGATGAAAAGGCCTGCAGCTCAGGTCTTTTTCGCAGCAAGGCAGTCGGCGATAAAATTCAGGATCACACGCCCGAAAGTCTCATCCCCCGTATCAAAACTCAGCACAGTTGAGACATGATTGTGGTGTCTTTGATAAAAGAGCTGCGGCGCCTTGCCATCGCGTTTGGTAATCGCTGCTGCCAATTCCAATGTCGGCACGCTCAGGCCCACAGGATCAAACTCCGCCAGACTTAACAGCAAGGGCACTTTGCTCGTCGCGACATGATTGATCGGCGAGCGCGCTTCATATTTGCTCGCATCCTTGCCAAAATAAGCCAGATGATTGGGCGTGTTCGTTTGCGCGTCCACATGATAGACCCCGCTGGCCAATATTGCACCCAGCGGCTGATTGGGTGCCTCACGCACCATGGGATCAAACAGGCAAGTGGCCGCGTGAGAGGCTCCCGCCGATTGGCCGAACAAAAACATCTGATCCGGATGGCCGCCATATTCGCCAATATTGGTCCATGTCCAGGCCAGAGCCGAGCGCACATCCTCAGCCCCGGCTGGCCAGCCATAAGCGGGGGCCAAACGATAATTGAGGATTACACACACAAGGCCCTGACGCGCAAACCAGCGCCCCAAATTGCCATAAAAGCGCTCATCCGAGCGCTTGTCGCCCCCTGTAAAGCCGCCGCCCGGGACATAGACAATGACAGGCCGATTGCCGCTGCGCCCGGGGGTATAGACATCAAGCTTCTGTCTGGCATTCGAGCCATAGGGAAGATCCTGCACTTCCTCAATGCCGCCTGCCGTCGAGACAAGAGGGGCGTAAAGGGCGCGGGTGCGCTCCAAAACCTCAGGGTTAAAATTTGCTCCGATCTCAGCCAATGCCTGGCGGATATTATCTGGCATTTGCGACATGATCTCTCCCCCTGATCTCAAGCTTTGGTCTGGGGGTTAAGGTAATCCAGAAGGCCAGTCAATTTTGCCCCCTAAGGGTTCAAGAGCTGAGGAATGCAGAACTGGCGGGATCAAAAAGTGACTTAAAGTCACACTCGAGATTAAAATATAAATAAATTCAACATTTTAAATATAACATCTCATGTTGAGATGAGGCAAAAAAAAGCCCCTGCGCAAAGGGCAGGGGCAGGTTAGCGCGGGGAGAAATGCGCTGATGCACTAGTTACGCAGGCTCTTTTTGGCTGGATCATTGATTCAGTTTATTTTTTTAGAAATTGAGACAGAGGCGACAAGCGGCTCGCGTTTACCGCCATCTCGTGCTAACCGATCTCCAGCGTCGCGATTGAAGCGGCATATCCCTCAAGCCCCCATACGGCTGATTTCCGAGAATTCCATGGCTGATATTTTCCGTGAGGTAGATGAGGAAGTCCGGCGCGATAGAGCGCTGGAGTTCTGGACCAAGTATCAGAACTATCTGATCGGCTTGGCCGTTCTGATCATTATCGCCACCACAGGCTGGCGTGCCTGGGACAGTTGGAAGATCCGCAAGGCTGAGGCTTTGGGCTCGCGTTTCCAGACCGCGCTTAACTTGGAGCGCGAAGGTAAGGCTGAGGAAGCCAATAGCGCCCTCAAAGACATGTTCGAGCCCTCAGAGTCCGGCTATGCCATTCTGGCAAGGTTCAAAGTGGCGGGCACTCTGGGCGAGAAGGATGCTGAGGCAGGAGCCAAAGCCTTTGATGCTCTGGCTGCAGACCCCAAGGTAGATCCTGTTTTGCAGGATGTCGCCCGATTGCGCTCGGCCATGTTGAAACTCAATGGGCCCGATGCAGCCGAGACTCGCCGCCGTCTGGAGGGCATGGCCGCCGCCGGTCAGCCTTTCCGCCACACAGCGCGTGAATTGCTTGCCGTTTCTGCCCTTGAGGCGGAAGATTATGATGCGGCAGGCAAATGGCTGGATATGCTGGTCGTTGATCAGCAAACCCCCGCAGGCTTGCGACAAAGAGCCGAGGCGCTGCTTGGTCTCGTTACAACAGGTAACCCCGCCACACCCTAGGGTTTGGCAGATCAGGTCCCATGTCTTTTACCATTGCCATTATCGGCCGACCGAATGTTGGCAAATCGACCCTGTTTAATCGGCTGGTCGGTCGCAAACTCGCTTTGGTTGACGATCAGCCAGGCGTGACACGCGATCGGCGCGAAGGGGATGCCAAATTGGGCGATCTCACCTTCAAGATTGTCGATACGGCAGGGCTTGAGGAAGGCACGCAAGAATCCCTGTCAGGCCGCATGCGCGCTCAGACGGAAGCGGCCATTGAAATGGCAGATGCCATTTTCTTCATGATTGATGCGCGCATCGGTCTGACGCCAACCGATCGCTATTTTGCAGATCTCGTGCGCCGCGCGGGCAAGCCCGTCATTGTGCTGGCCAATAAGGCAGAGGGTAAAATTGGCGAAAGCGGCGCCTATGAGGCCTTTGG
>OMIJ01000184.1 GCA_900299065.1 Hyphomicrobiales bacterium | reverse complement strand
TGCAGCAAGAAGGCTATATTACCGAGGCCATGGCCAAAATCGCCCTCGCCCAGCCCGCCGAAGTCTATCGCGACACTGGTGCAGGCTCGATCAATTATGTCGCCGATTATGTGATGGATGTGCTGGCTGATACGATTGGCGCCATTGATCAGGATCTCATTGTCAGCACGACAATTGATCCTGCCCTGCAGGGTTTTGCTGAAAAAGCCTTGGCTGATGAGCTGGATAAACAGGGCCCCAAATTTGCTGTCTCGCAAGGCGCGCTTATTTCCATTGATATGAATGGCCAGATCAAAGCACTGGTAGGCGGGCGCTCTTATGCTGAAAGCCAATTCAATCGCGCCGTTGCCGCCAAGCGCCAGCCTGGCTCATCCTTCAAGCCTTTTGTCTATCTCACCGCCCTTGAACATGGCCTGACGCCAGATACGATCCGCGAAGACGCGCCCATTAATCTCAAAGGCTGGCAACCTGAGAACTCAACGCATCAATATTCTGGCGCTGTCACACTGACAAAAGCCCTTGCTTTATCGCTCAATACTGTAGCTGTGCGTCTTGGACTGGAAGTGGGCGCTAAAAACATTGCCGCCACGGCTCATCGCCTTGGGATCAATTCCGATCTACAACTCAATGCATCGATTGCTTTGGGCACATCCGAAGTCACACCTCTGGAACTCACCAGCGCCTATGTCGCCTTTGCCAATGGTGGCATTGGGATCCAACCTCATATCATCGACAAAGTCCGCTCTGGGACAGGTGAAATGCTCTATTTGCGCAAAGGTGCCAGCAATGGCCGCATTATCGAGCCACAATATGTCGCGATGATGAATACGATGATGCAGGAAACACTCCTCACCGGCACAGCGCGCAAGGCTGAATTGAAAGGCTGGCAGGCCGCTGGCAAAACCGGCACAAGTCAGGATTATCGTGACGCCTGGTTCGTTGGCTATACAAGCCAGCTCGTCACTGGCGTCTGGTTAGGCAATGATGATGCCTCCCCCACCAAGCGAACATCTGGCGGCAATCTGCCGGTGGATATCTGGAGCCGCTTCATGCGTGAATCTCATCGCAATGTGCCCGCCCAGCCCCTGCCCTTGTCCAGCACCAATTGGCGCGATCTCACCAATGCCCAGACAGCCCCGTCCGCGCCAATTCCTAACGCTGCCCTGACTCCTAATTCTGCCATAGGCGCACCGATGAATGTTGTGCCGCCTAATCGTAATACTGGTCTCACACAAAATGTGGCTTTGCCCGTCAGCCGCAATGCGCCAGCAACCACACCAACGCCTTTGCAGCCGCCTCAACTCAATGTGCCAAACACCAATAATGCAGCAACAACCGCCCAGAGCCCGCGCATACGTGAAACTGAGTCCAATCGCGCCTCTGAAGACAGCCTACTGCCGCCAGCTCAAATCGGCCAAAGTAATGGCCGATCCTTGAGCCCGGCACGCACGGAGCCCGCGCGATCCGATAAGGGGATTTTCAATCGCCTGTTTGGCGGCTGATCAACTTGGTCAGCCTGCCAAATTAATGCAGGCTGACGGTCTGCAATTCATGCTCCCAGGCATTGGCCAAAGCCTCATCACGCGAATCTGTAATCATAATGGGCGTGCCTGTAGCATTGAGAAGCACAAAGAGCGGTAATCCCGGTGCCATAGGTGGCAATCCAGGGAAGAGGCTCTGCACTTCATCCGAGCGCATCGGCTTGACATAGGCAATAGCGCCTTCACCCAGATGAGCAAACTGCTCACTTGTTAAAGGCGCGCCATTTTCGATCTTCTGTGAAGTCATCATGGTACCCTCTTTCGGCGGCCAAATGGCCCGCCCATTTTCAATCTGGATTTGAGAGATATTCTCATCCCAAAGTTGAAATTTCGATTTTGCGAATGATTTTCTCTGGCACTGGCCGGGCCAGATCAATCACCAAAAGGCCATTGGTCAAATCCGCGCCCAAAACCTGCATGCCTTCAGCCAGCAAAAAAGCCCGCTGAAACTGCCTTGCCGCAATGCCGCGATGCAAATAGACGCGATCCTTATCATCCTGCTGGCGGCCGCGAATGATCAGCTGGCGCTCTTCCAAAGTGATTTCTAATTGCTCTCGCGTGAAGCCCGCCAGCGCTAGAGTGATGCGTAAACGCTCAGGCTCGCTCTGCGTCTTGGCCAATCGCTCGATATTGTAGGGCGGATAGCCGTCTGACGGGGCGCGGGCGACCCGATCCAATGCCCGTTCGATCTCGTCGAACCCGAGCAAAAAAGGTGAATTTAACGTCGGCATACGTGTCATCTCGAAGCCCCTCAGGCACTTCGCAGGGACCAAAAGCATCCCTGACTGAACATTAAGATAAGGATTGCGCAGCCCTTATCAAGACCCGGGCGCAGGCCGCAGGCCCGATCTCGTGGATTTAAGCCTGAAAAGACCAGTTTACCACATCACCCTGCTGCTTTAAGCAAAGACTATCCTTCAACCGGCAGGTAGAAATGGCAAAAATCATACTTGGACTGGCCACCTCTCATAGTCCGAATGTATCCACCGTTCCCGAGCTTTGGGAGCTGCACGCGCAGCGCGACCGCCGCAATCCCAATCTTGATTTTGCTGCTCTGGTCAAAGCCGCCCCGCCAGATCTGGCCAAACAGCTCACGCCTGAGATCTTTGCCGCTAAACATGCGGCCTGCCAAAAGGCAATTGACGTTTTGAGCGAGGCCTGGCGGCAATCTGATGCCGATTTGATGCTGGTGATTGGTGATGACCAGCGCGAATTATTTCTTGATGAATGCTCGCCAGTCTTTGCGCTTTATTCCGGCCAAAGCCTACTCGACATTCCACCCGCCCCCGAAAGCGTAGACCCCTCGCATAAGCCTGCCCTCTGGTCTCGCCATGCCCCGCAGGTTGAAGCCTATCAGACCGAGCCCGACCTGAGCCGTCAATTGATCAGCGCACTTTGCGCGCAGGGCTTTGATGTGGCCAATTCAGCTTCGCAATTTGACGGACGCAGTCTAGGCCATGCTTATACATTTGCGCGTCTTCGCCTGATGCGCGATCACGTCAAGCCCATGATCCCGGTCTTCATCAATTGTTATTATCCCCCCAATCAACCCAGTGCGCAGCGCTGTTTTGATTTTGGCATAGCATTGCGCCGCGCGATTGATAGCCTGGCAACTGATTGCAAAATCGCTATTGTCGCATCTGGCGGCCTGAGCCATTTCATCATTGATGAAGCACTTGACCAACAAGTTCTGCAAGGCATCACACGCAAGCAAAGAGAATTACTCGATAGCCTGCCTATGAACAAACTCAATAGCGGCAATTCGGAAATTCGCAATTGGATTGCAGCAGCAGGTGCCATGCAAGATATGCCGGTCAAACTGATTGATTACGTGCCTGCCTATCGCTCGGAAGCTGGCACAGGCTGCGGCATGGCCTTCGCCAGATGGGATCCGGCCTGAGAGATTTTGAGACCTTCTCAAGACTCTTGTCTTTTTAAGGCTCATGCCCTCCACGCAAATGATTCAGATCGCGCTGAGCTTCATTGGCTGTACTTGAGAGATTGGGCGCAAGATTGCGGGCTCGCAAGGCATTGGCTAATTGCACGCGCGTAAATCCGCTCGTGGTATAGCGCGTGACACCGGAATAAAAACGATCTGCCAAGCGCCGCACCATTGCTGAATAAGCATCAAGCAATTCGGGCACAATGGTGAAATGATCATAATTGACGATTGTATAAACGCGCCGCCCCAGAGGTGAAAGACACTGAACAACCGCATCTTCGACGCGCTTAACATCATCAAGCGTACGGATCGACAGACGCTCGAAATTCACGAAGAATAGATTTTCATTTGGCTCATAGCTAAAGCGCGTTGCAAAAGGAATGTTGAGCAAATGCTCACGCAGACTCATCGGTTGATCCTGGAAGATGCGCTGATCCATCTGCATAAGATCGGCGGCCAGGCGCGGGGTGAAATCCATTTGCGCTAGAATGTCTTTTTCAAGATCAAGACCCGGCGCAATTTCGATCAGCTCGGGTCCTGATGGTAAGAGGCGAAACACACAGCGCTCGGAAATATAGAGCACGCTCTGCCCGCGCTGCGCCGCATAATCCCCACTGAATGTGATGTGATCAACCTGATCAACAAATTTGCGGGTCTTGCCCTCCTGCTGAATCTTAATCTGACCTTGCACCAAGGCAAGCTCGGCACCCGAGGCTGTAAAAGCGCCCATGAAAAGGACCTTTTTGGCATTCTGGCTGATGTTAATAAATCCGCCTGCACCTGTCAGGCGCGCGCCAAAACGGCTGACATTGACATTGCCCTTGCGATCAACTTGCCCCAATCCCAGACAAGCCAGATCCAGACCGCCGCCGTCGTAAAAATCAAATTGATAGGGCTGATCAATGACAGCCTGCGTATTCGTCGCCGCACCAAAATTAAGACCCGAGGCCGGTATGCCGCCAATCACGCCGGGCTCGGCTGTTAAGGTAATGAGATCGAGAATTTCTTCCTCATTGACAATATCCCCCAGCGCCTCAGGCGTTCCAATACCAAGATTGACAATCTGATTGGGGCGCAATTCAAGAGCGGCACGACGCCCGATCACTTTACGCATGCTCATTGGCAACGGCGGCATGAGTGCTGTGCGCACTTTGATCTCGCCCGAGAAGGCAGGATTATAAGGCGTAGCAAAAGTCTGCCAATGCGTTTCAGGCGGCGCCACAACAACGCAATCAACCAATATGCCCGGCACTTTCACTTGGCGTGGATTAAGACTGCCGCTCTCGGCCACGCGCTCAACCTGCGCAATGACAATGCCGCCAGAGTTGCGCACCGCCATGGCAATGGAGAGAACCTCAAGTGTGAGCGCCTCTTTCTCCATAGTGATATTGCCATCGGGATCCCCCGTTGTGCCGCGAATAAGAGCAATATGAATGGGAAAGGTTTTATAGAGCAGGCAATCTTCACCAGCTATGCTGATGAGCTCGACAAGCTCTTCTGTGGTACGGGCATTCATCTTGCCGCCGCCCTGACGCGGATCAACAAAAGTGCCCATGCCCACGCGTGTGAGATGAGCCGGGCGATGCGCGGCAATATCGCGAAACAAATGCGAGATCACGCCTTGCGGCAGATTATAGGCCTCGATCTTGTTTTCAATCGCCAGCTTTTGCAATTTGGGGACCAAACCCCAATGACCGCCAATCACCCGCTTGAGCAAACCCTCATGCGCCAGATGATTGAGCCCGCGATCCCCGCCATCCCCCTGCCCTGCAGCATAAACAAGCGTGAGATCTTTAGGCCCCGCATGGGCAAAGTCATCTCCAGCGCCCGGCGTCAGAAAGGCGCGCTCAATGGCAATCGCCAGCTCCTCAGCAAAACCAATACCAACAAAACCACCCGTGGCAATTGTATCACCAGGGCGGATCAGGCGGACCGCATCCTCGGCAGAAATGACTTTGCCTTTTTCCGATGTACGCAAATAAGGCAGGGCAGGATGTTGCGGCATTATCTTTGCGTCCGATGGTGACGAGGGATTCAAGCAATCAGAGAAGGATCGCTAACTTTTGTGCGAAATTTCGAGACTTGCGGCTATCTGCTTGCGTTTGGGCATGGAAAATCCCCAGCTGATCAGGCCAAGACATCCCGCCAGCACAAAGGTTGCTGACAATCCGAAGCGATCAGAGATCAAACCAATCACCAAAGAGCCAAGTGCAGGCGCGCCGCGAAAGATCATCACATAAAGACTCATGACGCGCCCGCGCATATCATCGCTGACAGCACTTTGGACCAAAGTCTGCACGGAAGTTGACATTGTATTGAGCGAAAAGCCGATCAGCGCCGCGCAGGGAATGCCCAGCAAAAGCTGATCACTCAAGACCAATGCGATAGAGCCAATCGAGACATTAAGTGCCCCTGTCATAATCACTGTCGTCAATCCAGCCACACGCCCGCGCGTGGCGATCCAGGCCGCCGAGATCATCGCGCCAATACCAAGAGCTGAGGTCAACCAGGCCAACCCTTCAGGGCCAGCATGAAAAATACCTCCCGCTATGCCAGGCAACATATCCTGAATGGGCCGCGTAAAAGTCGAGGCAATCGTCAGCAGCAGGAAAATGGGGCCAATGCCGTCATGATGACGCACATAAGAAAAGGCCTCTCCCACATCGGCAAACAGATTCTTTGGTTTGCGCGCTTCGCCCTCAGCCGGTCGCAATTCGATCAGCCAGAGCGCAATCAACAGACCTCCACACCCAATGGCATTGACGACAAAAGTTGCCCCCACACCATAAAGCGGGATCAGCAAAGCAGCTATGGCCGGACCAATAAAACGCGAGCCGTGAAAAAAAGCCGAATCCATTCCGATCCCGCTTGCCAAAATATCACGCGGCAGAATGCGGGGCAGCACACCCAGCCTTGCAGTAGACATAAAAGGATAGACAATGCCTGAGAAGATTGTGAGCGCGACGAGCGCCTCAATATTCAAAAAGCCAGTAAAATAGAGGCCGGGCAAAGCTGCCGCATGGGCCATAACGCCAATCTGGGTCACTCTGAACTGGTTCAAAGCCCCCCAGCGATCCGCCAAAGCGCCAGCAATGGGAGCAAAGATCAATAGTGGCGCCAGATCAATCGCCGTGACCAGACCCAGCCAAAAGGTCGAATGGGTCAAATCCCAGGCCAGCCAACCAATGCCCACCTTCTGCATCCAGAAAGTGATGTAATTGGGTATGCACCCCGCCATAAACAAAGCATAATCGCGATAGGTCCAGACCCTCAGGATCGGCCGAATGGGAGCGGAATTCTGCATAAAAGGCCTGATTGCCCTGAGGTTTTTCGAGAAAAAGGGAGCCCCAACAGCCCCTTCCCCTAATAAGTTGAAATTCTGCCGCGGATCAAGTCTGCAAACCCGCCAGGACCAAGGACGATCAAGTGGTTTTAGCTAGGGTGACGGCTTTTCGGTGCAATCGGAGTGTGCTAACACTTCTTTAATTAGGTGGGGACGGTCGGCTCATCGGCCAAAACTCCTGAGAGAATTCATTGAGCAATATTGTTTGCTCCCGAATGCAGCAGAGCTGAGCAACGATGAAACTGGCGCGTCACATGCCAAGGATCGGATCGGGTATCAGCTATGCGCTGATACTGATCGCTTCACTGTTTTGCTTTGACTTCGAACCCAGCTCCGGGCCGGAAAAGCTTGTGCCGCAAGAAGTCGTGATGGCGATCGATCATTCGGAGGCAGAAGCCCCTGTCCCGGAGACGAAACGCCCGGCGGCTCTTCTGCCCTTTACACTCCTCAACGCCCAATCTGATCAATCTCAATCCCTGATTTTTGGTAATGATAGCCGGCATTATAGCAAAATGCCCCTTCATTTTGATGCCAGAGGCCCACCCCTTGCCCTGGCTGCTTAAGGAGATTTTGCTTGCCACATGATCCAGGGGCCTCTTCCTAGGGTATAAGCAAGGCAAGATTGGTCCAAAGCTAAGCAAGACCAAAGATTGGGCAGGCTAAAGATCGGGATGGGACAAATTGGACAGGTCGTCATGCGCTTCAATCCATATGGACAGACTGCAAACGGCTAGACCGACGAACCGATCCTGCTGGCTGAACCATCCCCAGATTTATCTCCACTAAGTTTATCCTGATTTAGACAATTGAACCCTCTCAGATTAGAAGCTTGCCACGCGTAAGCTTGAGCTTTCTGGGAAAGCTTGGAAGGTAGAGTAAAATGTCAGCCGATTGGTTAGGCGCCTTATACGGCGGTCTGAATATTATCCTTGAGCCACATAGATTGGCGCTCTTATGGGGCGGCGTGCTGTGTGGCCTTGCTCTGGGCATTTTGCCCGGCATTGGCGGGGGGGCTGGAACAGCCTTGCTCCTGCCCTTCACCTATAGCATGGATCCGGCGGCTGCTATGGCGCTGCTTCTTGGCCTTGCAGCCACAACAACGCATGGCGACCCCATTTCAGCCATTGTTTTGGGTGCTCCCGGCCATGCAGCCTCTGCCGCAACCGCTCTTGATGGTTATCCCATGACCAAACGCGGCGAAGGCGCCCGCGCTTTGGGTGCAGCCTATATGTCCGCTCTTTTGGGTGGCTTGTTTGGCGCTGTGCTCATGGCCGTGGCCCTGCCATTGGTGCGACCGCTTATTCTGTTCATTGGTTCGCCCGAATTGCTCGGCCTGGCAGTGTTCGGTATTTCCATGGTCTCTGTTCTCTCTGGCAATGCGCCCCTGCGCGGCCTCACCGCCGCCTGCTTTGGCATGATGCTGGCGATGATTGGCTCGGATCCACAGACCGGAACTTTGCGCTGGACCATGGATAGTCTTTATCTCTGGGAAGGCCTCCCGCTGGTCCCCCTCACATTGGGCGTCTTCGCTCTGCCCGAATTATGCGATCTTTTGGTGGGCCGCACCGCCGTTGTGCAATCGGGCAAAGTAGAAAACAATTGGCGTGGCCTTTGGGAGGGCAGTGTCGACTGCTTCACCCATTGGTGGCTCAATCTGCGTTGCTCCTGGATTGGCTCAGTGATTGGCGCCATTCCCGGCATCAGCGCCGCCGTGATCGACTGGATCTCCTACGGACATGCCCTGAAAACCGAAAAAGGCGCACAGCTGACCTTTGGTCAGGGCGATGTGCGCGGCGTGATTGCCGCGGAAAGCGCCACTTGCTCGCGTGAAGGCGGCGCCCTGATCCCTACAATCGTGTTTGGCGTGCCCGGCTCTGCTGGCATGGCGATCCTGTTGGGTGCCTTCTTGATGCATGGCCTTGTCCCCGGACCTGACATGCTGACCAAAAATCTGCAAATCACCTATTCTATGGTTTGGTCGATTGCCATCGCCAATATTCTGGGATCGGGCCTTTGCTATTTGTTCAGTAGCCAGTTCGCGAAACTCGCAACCTTGCGTTATTCGCTGATCCTGCCTGTCGTTTTATGCATGGTCTATATCGGCGCTTTCGAAGGTAAGCGGCAATGGGGTGATCTCTATTCGCTGCTGTTCTTCGGCGTGTTCGCCTGGGGCATGAAGCACTTTAAATGGCCGCGTCCGCCGCTGGTGCTCGGCTTCATTCTGGGTGCTGTGCTGGAGCGCTATATGTTCATCTCCATCCAGCGATATGGCGCTGAATGGATGTTGCGTCCTCTGGTGGTTGTGATGTTCGCTGCCTCGGCACTCAGCCTTTTGGGTCCATTCCTAAAGGATGTGAAAGCCCATGGCGGCCTGCGTGGCATGGCCTCTGACTTCCATGCGCCGCGCTTCCGCGCCCAGCAGATCTTCCCGGCTTTCATGCTGGTGATTTTCATCACCATGATGTCGCAGGCGATGACATGGAACTTCTACGCCAAGATCATTCCGATGATTGTTGGCACGGGAGCCATACTATTCTGCAGCCTGTCCTTGCTCACCGATATCTTCAAGTCGGAGACGATCAAGGCTGCCAGTCTGGAAGCTGCAGCCAAGGGTGAAGTGGAACAGAAGATCCATATGGATATTGGTACCAATCTCAACGATATGTCGAACAAGGAGATCATCCTGCGTGGCGCGATCTTCTTTGGCTGGATGCTGGCTTTCCTCGGCTCAATGGCGCTGATTGGCCTCATCCCGACAGTGCCGATCTTCATCATCTGCTTCATGCGGGTGGAAGCACGCGAACCTTGGAAGATTGTTCTGCCAATGGCGGCTTTCATGTGCATCTTCATCTATGCACTGTTTGATCAATTGCTGACCATTCCATGGCCAGGTTCTGTACTGGGTGACTTCATCCCATGGTTTAAGGAACATATCCCCTCAATGTAAACGAGGGAGCATGCAATTAAAGAAAGGGCCGGATCACTCCGGCCCTTTCTATTTTGATAAGCTTTACACGCTCAGCATCAAAGCGCGATGATCACCTTTAAGGCTCGATGATCACCTTGGCCCGCTCAATCACTTCTTTTGATGACGCATGCAGATCTGTGACCACTTGCTGTACTTTTTCACCCGATGACGGTGTGATCGAGATGCTGGCCTTGGCCGCATCTGCAAGAAAATCCTTATCCACCATGGTTTTCATAAAGGCCTCGCGCAGAATTTGCACGCGATCTGCAGGCGTATTGGGCGGCACTATATAAGAGCGTCCAAACACCTGCTGGCTGACAACCAGCGCCACAGCTTTGCGATCAGCCTCATTCTTGATGAAGCTCATAATATGCGGCACGCCCAGCTTGGTCAGCTCGGGTTCCGGATCAAGACTATCTTGCACGAGAAGATTAATCTTGCCATCGCGCAACCAATCGGGCTTTTGCGATTTTAGGCTCGACCAATCAAGCCCACACAATCCGTCAACCTCGCCGCGCTCCATCGCCAGAAAAATATCTGTCGTGCCCTTATAGCCCGCCACGAGTTTGATCTTCGAGCCATTTACGTTCTTATGCATTGCGGCATAGTCACGCGTCGCGCCGCCCGCCGCACTCGCCCCAAAAATGGATTCATCTTTGAACGTAGACTCAAAAGTTTTGATCTTCGAATTGGTATAGGTCAGGCAAACACGTGTGCCACTGTCAGCTGTGCCGATGTAAATGAATTTGGTGGGATCAAACAGATTGGCCGCCTTTTCATCGATCAAGCGACCCATGATCGCGCCCGGCATCAGCGCCCCGATGGATGTGCCATCCTTGGGGGCCATTGTGTAGATATTGCTGCCCGCCAGTGCCGAGCCAGCGCCAGGCATATTGCGTGGCACAATCGTGGGAGTCCCTGCTATGAAACGGCCCATATGACGTGCCAGTGCACGAGCATAAATATCATAGCCACCGCCCACATCCGCGCCGATCAGCAGATCTATGGTCTTGCCCTGATAAAAATCAGCCGCCTGAACCTGTCCGAGGGCCAGGCTGGCGATAAGCCCCAGTCCGCAAGCCTTTAATCCTTGATTTCTAGTGCCCATAATTCCCTCCTCTATGACAAGTTCATTCCCAAGGCTCTCTAGGCGATCACCTGACCATCGACAAGCGCAAGCTTGAACGTAAAAAAAGGTGCAATTCCCTCAAGAACATCTTATCTGAACCCCATGTCAAATCTGACAGCCCAATTTGCAGCTCCAATGGGGGTTCCATGATCAAAGCTAGTTTCATTAGTCCAAAAGGCGCCTGGCAGGTCAAGCCGGCCGACACCATCATTCTCGATTACGAGGGGCGTTATCGTCGACGCATTGCCATGACCTGTGTGCGAGGCACAGAATTCATGCTTGACCTGCCTGATGCCGTCATTTTGCAAAATGGCGATGCCCTTGTGCTCGATGACGGCAGGCTGGTTGAAATTGTCGCCGCCCCTGAAGAGCTTGCTGAACTCAGATGCGCCGATGTCATGCAATTGGCCCGCATTGCCTGGCATTTGGGCAATCGCCACATTACGGCTCAAATCATTCCCAATCGCATTCGCATCCGGCGCGACCATGTCATTGAAGACATGGCTCGCGGCCTGGGCGCAAAATTAGCGCATATAGAGGCCCCCTTCGAGCCTGATCGCGGCGCTTATGACGAGCCTGCCAACAAGAAAAGCCATCATCACGATCATAGCCATCATGATCATGGACATGCGCATGGTGAACACGGCCATAATCATGATGAGCATTGCGGGCATGATCATCATGACCACAAACATCATGGCCATGCGCATAATCCGGCCCATGGCGAGAAGGGTCATGTGCATGATGAGCATTGTGATCACGATCATCATGACCACGATCACAAGCACCATGGCCACAAACATCATGATCACAAATAGGCTTAAGTTAAGCTCTCAGGTGATGACGCTGGGAGCCTGCCTTTGTGTAAAATACTCAATGCGTGCCAAATCACGCGAGAGCTGGATGAGGTCGGCTAGAGCGGACTGTGTCTCAAGGCCATGCTGGCTGACATCTTGTGCAAAGCGCTCTAGATAGACACGCAAGGTCGCCCCAGAAGTCCCTGTGCCCGAGAGGCGATAAACAAGCCGCGAGCCATCCTCAAACAGAATTCGCAAGCCCTGTCGCTCACTGTTCGATCCATCGACAGGATCGTGATAGGCAAAATCATCCGCATCCTGAATATGCAAAGCGCCCAATTTCTTTCCCTTGAGATTGGGAAGATCATCGCGCAGAGCCTTGATCAAGGCCGCTGCACCATCAGCATTCACCTCTTCATAATCATGACGCGCATAGAAATTGCGCCCATAAACGGCCCAGTGTTCGCGAACAATTTCGGCAACAGATTGCTGGCGCACAGCCAGAATATTAAGCCAGAGCAGAATGGCCCAAAGCCCATCCTTTTCCCGCACATGATTGGACCCCGTGCCTGCACTTTCCTCGCCACATAATGTAACAAGGCCAGCATCCATCAAATTGCCAAAGAACTTCCAGCCCGTTGGAGTCTCATAAAGAGGAATGCCAAGTTTATGCGCCACACGATCAACTGCTGCGGAGGTTGGCATGGAGCGCGCCACGCCCGCAAGACCCTTGGCATAACCGGGCGCCAAATGCGCATTGGCAGCTAATAGGGCCAAACTATCTGAGGGCGTTACAAATTGCTTGCGGCCAATAATGAGATTGCGATCTCCATCTCCATCAGACGCCGCACAAAAATCCGGCCCGTCGGCGCGCATGGCCAGATCATAAATAAACTTTGCATGGACCAGATTAGGATCAGGATGATGGCCACCAAAATCAGCCAGCGGCACACCATTAAGCACTGTACCTGCTTTTGCACCCAGCACATCTTCCAATATTACTTTGCCATAGGGCCCGGTGACAGCCGACATAGCATCAAACTTCATCGCAAAGCCGGAGCGAAATAAAGCGCCTATGCGATCAAAATCAAACAGGCTTTGCATCAGCTTTTGATAATCAGCCACACTGTCAATGATCTCAACGCGCATGCCGCCTATCTGGCTGACAGCCAAATGATCAAGATCAATATCGTCAGCAGCGATTGTCCGAAACTGGTTGATGATTTTGCTGCGCGCAAATATCGCATCGGTGAGCTTTTCAGGGGCAGGCCCGCCATTGCCTGCATTATATTTAATGCCAAAATCTCCCTCTGGCCCACCTGGATTATGGCTGGCTGAGAGAATGATCCCGCCAAAGGCTTTGGTCTTACGAATGATTTGCGAGGCCGCTGGCGTAGATAAAAGACCTCCGCGCCCTATCAACACACGGCCAAAACCATTGGCTGCTGCCATTTTGACGACGATCTGAATTACCTCACGGTTAAAATAGCGGCCATCGCCGCCCACAACCAAAGTCTCTCCGGCAAAACCATCCAGCACATCAAAGATCGACTGAATGAAAGTCTCGACATAATGGCGCTGCTGAAACACCGACACGCGCTTGCGCAGACCCGATGTGCCCGGGGCCTGATCTTGATAAGGTGTTGTGCTGACCAATGAGACCATGACTTCATCCTGCTGAAACTGTCGCCCAGTCATATCCAAGCCAGGTTGACACTTCGCCAACAAAAATACGACCCTGAATCAGCTTGGCGTAAACTGCACCCCAAGGATGCAGAGCTGCGCAGGATCGACTAAACTGCAATATAGTCTAAACTCTTGCGAACCAATTGGGAGGGGACCCTATGACACAGTCATTTTGCGCGACAATCAGGCCTTTGGCCTTATCTTTATCCTTGAATGCCGCCGCCTATTTCGGGCTCGCCAGCCTATGGATAACCCCAGTGGCCGCGCAAGAAACGATCGACAAAACCATCACAATTTATGCAGCGGGCACGGCAGGTGGCGGCGTTGATCTCTATGGCCGACTGGTTGGCCGCCATATTGGCAAGCATATTGCCGGCAAGCCCTCTGTCGTTGTGCAGGATATGCCGGGCGCCGGCGGCATCAGACAGGCCAATTTTCTGGCGGAAACCGCACCGCGCGATGGCACGGCTTTTGGCATTTTTGCAGGCGGCCCCATTCTTGAGCCGCTCGTAGGCGCCAGAGATCCCGGCTATGACATGAGCAAATTCACCTGGATTGGCGCCTTGAGCAAGGATGTCAGCCTGTGCATTGCCTGGGGCGCCACACAATTCGAATCAATCAATGATGCTAAAACACAGCAAATGATTGTGGCCGGCACGGGCGCGGGTTCGGATACGGATACTTATCCCATCATGCTCAATGAAATGCTCGGCACAAAATTCAAAGTCATCACTGGCTATCTAGGCAGCCAGCAGACCATCGTCGCTATTGAATCAGGCGAAGTGCATGGGCGTTGCGGGTGGAGCCTGTCCTCGCTCAAATCCACAAAGCTGGATTGGCTACGCGATAAGAAGATCAATATTCTGCTGCAAATTGCTATGGAAAAATCCAAAGAATTGCCCGACGTGCCTTTACTGCTCGATCTCGTGCCCTCAGCCGACGATCGGCAAATGCTCGAAATGATGCTGGGCACCACAGGCATGTCCCGCCCCTTTGTCGCGCCGCCTGGCCTGCCTCCGGCAAGGGCCAATCTGTTGCGTCGCGCCTTTGATGCAATGGTCAAGGATCCAGCCTTCATCACTGAAGCTGAGGCCATGCAAGCTGATCTTTCGCCCTCAACGGGTGAGGATGTACAAAAGCTGGTGCAAAAAATCTATTCCACACCCAAGCCCATCGTTGAGCGCGCCAAGAAATATATTGCGCCTCCGCAATAGGCAGAACACGCAAACATATTGTCATATTTTTGTAGCCAAGGCATGGCACAATTGAAACATCCTGAATCAGCAAAGGCTGTCAGAGTGATGAATCTTGATCCTAGCCATGCCTTGCACAAAATGAGCGTGACACTTTTGCAGCTTGCAAGGCTACCGGGGGCAAGACCGCCGGGCGCAAGACCTCCTGATGCAAGACTTACTGACGCAATACTGTCTGGCAGCAAGAAGCAGGGAGTTTTGATCCGCGACCTTGCTGGATTGCCCGCGTCTTTGGGATTTGTTGGATCTTTGGAACTACGTCTGGCGCAGACCAAGAAGGACATTCGCAAAGCACAACGCCTGCGATATAAGGTTTTCTATGAAGAGGGTCCGGCCAGAGCCGATGCGCGAATGAGTCTGACGCGCAGGGATATATGTCCCTATGATCGCTATTGCGATCATCTAATGGTGATCGACCATGCCCATCGCAATACTTTGGGCCAGATCAAACCGAAAATCGTCGGCACTTATCGCCTTTTGCCAGACGATTGCCTGCCCAAGAACCTACCCTTCTATTCTGCGCAGGAATTTGAAATTGAGCCCCTGCTGGAAAGGCATAAGGAGAAGCGATTTCTCGAACTCGGCCGCTCTTGTGTTTTGCCAGATTATCGCAGCAAGAGAACAATTGAACTGCTCTGGCGCGGCATCTGGACCTATGTAAAACATCATCGCATAGATGTGATGATGGGATGCGCAAGCTTTGGCACGATCAATCCCCAGACCATTGCGGCACCTCTCGCCTTTTTGCAACAGCAAGCTCAAGCACATAATGATTGGCATGTGCGCGCCAGAAGCCAGCGCTATATCCCAATGCTGAGAACTGCGAATAAGGTAGATCCAGTCAGCCCTGTCCCGGCACGTCAGGCGCTCTTGAGCATGCCTCCGCTCATCAAAGCTTATATGCGATTAGGCGCACGATTTGGCGAAGGCGCCGTGATTGATCATCAATTTGGTACAATTGATGTCTTCGTGATCACTTGCATCAAAGATATTGATCCACGTTATATTGAACATTTCGGCGGTCCGCAGACTTACGCGGCCTGACCTTTGCTTTGTTGAGAAGCCGCAACTATCGCCAGCTCTGTTCGCGCCACATGGTATTGAGCGCCTCGCTATAATCGCGATGAATGATGTGCCATCCCAGCCTGCTTTTCAGCGCAGCATTAGAAACGCGCTTGCATTCGCCATAAAAACTGCGCGCCATCGGGCTCATTTGAGCCTCTTCAAAGGCTATAGCTGGAGGCGGATCAACATTCATAATATGCGCGGCCAATGTCACTACATCTTGCGGCGGGGCTGGCAAATCATCCGTGACATTCCAAATGCCCTGCGCTTGTTCATGGACAAGACACAAACTAATCGCGCCGGCAATATCATCCACATGAATGCGGTTGAACACCTGATCCTTTTTAATGATACGGCGCGCTGTGCCATTGGCCAGCGCAACAAAAGCATTCTGGCCGGGACCATAAATTCCCGATAAGCGAAGAACTGAAACCTTTATCCCAAGTGCATTACCCAAAGCGAGCCAATCCGCCTCGGCCTTCAGCCTTTGCAAACTGCGTGCATTCACAGGCGCGCAGGCACTTGTCTCCTCAACCCAACCGCCTTTATAATCGCCATAGACGCCCACAGTTGAGAGATAGACGATTGATTTGAGCTGCCGACATTGCGCCAAAATGGCAGCAAAATCCTGCAACACAATATCGCCCGCATCCATTGGCGGCACACTGACCACAATGCCCTCGGCCTGCAGGAGATCATCATGCAGGGCCTTGTCATAACCAGCGCCGGAATAGACAAAGCAAGCCAAGCCGGATTGACGTAGCTTCTGCGCCTTCTCTTCAACCGTCACCGTACCAGATACTTCAAAAAAGGCACTTTGCGTTTTAACAAAATGCAGAGCGGAATAGCCAAGGCCAAAGATAAATACTTTCATGGCTGAACTTTACCCATTGTAGTTTGCCATTGCAGCTCGCCATTCCTGGCTCACCATTTCATCGCTTTCGCGCAGCGCATGAGTTGAAGCGAGAGCCTGAAACTCTTGCGCGCTCATCAGGCGCGATAAAGCCCAAACCGCCATAGCTCTGATCAAAGGCTCATGATCCTCAAGCCTTGTGTGCACGAGAGGCAGAAAATTTTGATTCTTTGAATTGCCAATCGCGATCAGAACATTGCGAATAAATCTTGCATGGCCGATACGCTTGATCGGCCCGCCCGCAAATTTCTGACGAAAAGCAGCATCATCAAGCTGCACCAAAGCACCAAGATCAGGCCGCACCAAATCCTCGCGTGCTGCCAATTTCATTTCATGACTGGCTTGTGAAAATTTATTCCACGGGCAAACAGCCAAACAATCATCGCAGCCATAAATACGATTGCCCATGGCCGGGCGCAGTGCGCGATCAATCGCTCCTTTATGTTCAATCGTCAGATAAGAAATGCAACGCCGCGCATCCAGCTGATAAGGCGCGGGAAAAGCACCCGTGGGGCAAACATCAAGACAGGCCTGACAGGAACCGCAATGATCCTGCACATCCTCATCCCCCGCCAGATCAAGCGTGGTGAAGATCGAACCTAAAAACAACCAGGAGCCAAACTCCCGTGAGACAAGATTGGTATGCTTCCCCTGCCAGCCCAGACCAGAGGCCGCGGCAAGCGGCTTTTCCATGACTGGCGTAGTATCAACAAAGACCTTAAGCTCTGGCGCATCAACTCCAAGCTCACGCGAGCGTCGCACAAGAAATCCGGCCAATTGCTTGAGCCGCCCCTTGATCAGATCATGATAATCGCGATGACGCGCATAGACAGAAATATAGCCAGATGATTTGCCTTCAAGTTCATCCAGCGGAAATTTGGGCGGAGCATAATTCACCCCCAACATGAGAATTGAGCGTACATCGCTCCACAGCAATTGTGGATCTTTGCGCCGCTCTGCATGATCGGCCATCCAGTCCATTTCGCCATGAAATTGATGCGAGAGCCAATCATCGAGCCTTGGTCCCGCATTGGCAATTGCGCCAGGCTTGGTAATGCGGCAGGCATCAAAGCCATGCTGCAAGGCCGCCGCCTTGATCTGCGCGGGATCAATCAGAAGTCGAGATCCGCGTATACTGGATCGGGAGTCATTCCCGGCACCCGATCGGCCAGCAGAGTGCGGAAGGAGGGGCGCGATTTGATCCGCGCATACCAGTCCTTCGCCATTTCGTTTTCTGCCCATGGAACATCGCCCAGAAAATCGACGCTTGAGAGATGCGCCGCCGCCGCCAGATCTGCATAAGTGATCACATCACCTGCCAGCCAGTTTCGGGTTGCAACCAGATAGCCAATATAATTGAGATGGTAGCGTATATTGGTGCGCGCCGCACGCACCTGTTCCATATCCGGCGCACCGCCGCCCTGCGGGCCCTTTAAAAACCGCCGATAGACCTTCTGAGTGACAAGATAGCCCGAGACTTCGTCAAAGAATTTGCCATTGAACCATTCCATCAGGCGCCGCACCTCGACTCGGGCCGCCGGATCCTCTGGCAGAAGCCGCCTTGGCCCCAGAGCCAGACCACGCGTTTCATCGAGATATTCGGCAATTGGTGCCGCACCGGGAATAACCAGACCAGCCTGCTCTTGCAGCACGGGCGTGGTTCCAGCAGGGTTGAGCGCAAGAAACTCACGGCGGCGATCAAAGCTGCGCTCTTCAATCAATTCTACATCATAGCCAAACTCAGCCAGCACAAGCCGGATGAAACGCGAATGCGGGCATAAAGGATGATGATAAAGATTGGCCATAAGCTGATCAGATGGGAGGACCGGACAAAGGCTCCGGCAAGACTGGTCGGGTATAGTGCCGTAAAGGCGCCCTCGCAACCAGAAGAGCCCCGGACTTTTGCTAAAATTTTAGAAATGATGGTTATGAATCAGTTACCTGATCTCAAGCCCCGAAGTTGGCTTTCTCTGGCCAAGTGCAGATATCCCGGATCAGGCAGGTCTGGCAATTCGGCCGCAAAGCCTTGCAGACATAGCGACCATGCAAGATCAGCCAATGATGTGCATGGCGAAGAAACTGTTTCGGGATCACTTTCAAAAGGCCCAGCTCAACCGCCAATGGTGTCTTGCCGGGCGCCAAAGGCAGGCGATTGGACAGCCGGAAGAGATGCGTATCAATCGCTATCGTGGGCTCACCAAAGGCAATATTCAGCACAACATTAGCGGTTTTGCGCCCCACGCCGGGCAGAGTCTCGAGCACTTCGCGAGATCTGGGGACCTCGCCACTAAAATCATCGATCAATCGCTGCGAAAATGCCACGACATTTTTGGCCTTGGTGCGATAAAGACCAATGGTCTTGACCATTTCCCGCACGCGCTCTTCCCCGAGCTTCACCATTTTGTAGGGATTATCAGCCGCCGCAAATAAAGCCCGTGTGGCCTTATTCACCCCGCTATCGGTCGCTTGTGCTGACAGCACAACGGCGACCAGCAAAGTGTAAGGATTGACATAGTTCAATTCTCCCTTTGGCTCTGGATTGGCCTTATGGAAGCGGCTGAAAATCTCAAAAATCTGCTCGCCTGAGAGCGCCCGTCTGTGGCCGGATTTGCGCCGCACCCCCCCGGATTTGGCCGAAGCCCCAGCCT
>OMIJ01000183.1 GCA_900299065.1 Hyphomicrobiales bacterium | reverse complement strand
GTAAAATCATCGCTATGCAAGAATCTGTTGGCCTTGATGCCATCACCGATGGCGAATTCCGTCGCTCCTGGTGGCATTATGATTTTCTAGGCGCGTTAGATGGTGTCAAATTGATTGAGGTCAATCAGGGCATTCAATTCACCGGCGTGCAAACCAAGGCTGAAGCTCCGCATGTGATGAGCAAGCTTGGTTCAAAGCACCATCCGCACATTGAGCATTTCAAATTTCTCAAAGCCAATACAAAGAAGACACCCAAAATGGCGATCCCCAGCCCGTCCATGCTGCATTATCGCGGCGGCCGCAAGCTGATCAACATGGGTGTCTATCCCAAAATGGAGGACTTCTATCACGATCTGGGCATGGCCTATCGTGAAGTGGTCACCGGCTTTGCCGATGCAGGCTGCCGCTATCTGCAGCTCGATGATTGCTCCTTTGCTTATCTCTGCGATGCCAATCAGCGCAAAATGCTCGAAGAGCGCGGCGAGAATTGGCTGACGCAAGGCCAGATCTATGCCGATATGATCAATGCCGCCGTTGCGACAAAACCCAAGGACATGGTGATTTCCATCCATGTCTGCCGTGGCAATTTCCGCTCCACCTTTATTGCCTCTGGCGGCTATGAGCCGATTGCCGAATTGCTGTTTAACCGCGTCAATGCGGATGCCTATTTCCTAGAATGGGACAATGACCGGTCAGGCGGCTTTGAGCCGCTGCGCTTCCTGCCCAAGGGCAAGCATGTTGTCGTGGGTCTGATCACATCCAAGACAGGCGAGCTGGAAAAGCGCGATGATGTTCTGCGCCGCATTGAAGAGGCTTCGAAATATGTCTCCCTCGATCAATTGTGCCTGAGCCCGCAATGTGGCTTTGCCTCGACTGAGGATGGCAATACGCTCAGCGAGCAGCAGCAATGGGATAAATTGCGCTTTGTTGTTGATATGGCAAAGGAAATCTGGGGCTAAGCGCTTCGGATGCCAGGCCGGGCCAGATAAATCTGGTCCGGGCCTGGCAGCTGCAATCCTCCTATATGGCAAGCCAAAGGCTGAAGCTTTGGACTTGATTGCCAAGGCTCAAAGGAGCACAATCAATTTGTTGCTTTGGTCCTGTTCGCAGCAGGGGGCTGTGAATATGAGGGCCCGGTGAAACATCTGGGTGGTTGGACACATGCATTTAATGCAGGCCGATACAAACACGACCAGAGTTCCGCAGCAGAAGCGGGATCGCACCGATTATGACCATCGGCATTTCGTCAATCTTATCTCTGCAATTGTTTTGCTCAGCGTCGGCATAGCCATTACCTGGACCATGCTGGCTATTGATCGCTATGAAGCCAATGAGCGTTGCCTCGCCTCTGGACGGCGTGAATGCGTGCAAATTTACACGCCGCCCCGCACCATGCAAACTTTGATGACCCCGCGCTAGATGAGTTCAACAGGTCTCATCTAATCAGCCAGAAGCTCTCTATCGAAAGCCTCAGCTTTATGATCACCCGGAATCTTGCGGATCTTCGGTCGTGCGAGATTTGCGACGGGTCAGAAGCCAGCCAAGACCAATGACGAGAATGGCGCCAATGCTGCTAGCGCTTTCCTCAATCAATTCGAAAGACCCGTTTGGTTGAGAAGAGTAAATTAGCGGATCAGAAACAAATAAGCCGCCTGCGACCCAGCCCAGAAGTGCGGCACCTGCCCATACAAGAACGGGATAACGATCCAGAATGGAAATGATCAGCGTCGCGCCAAAAACGATCAAGGGTACAGACATTACAAGACCCATGACGATCAATGTCATTGAGCCCTTGGCTGCGGCTGCTATGGCCACAACATTATCGAGGGACATGACAAGATCCGCCACAGCTATGACGCGAACAGCCACCCAAAGCGATTGAGAAGCTTTGACATCCTGATCTTCATTTTCCGCGGTAATCAATTGCACGGCAATCCAGACCAGCAAAAGGGCACCAACCAGTTTCACATAAGGTAGATCCAGAAGACTTGCGACCATCACCGTGAACAAAATCCGCAGCGCAACCGCAACGCCAGCGCCCAACATCACGCCCCATTTGCGGCTTTGCTCAGGCAAGGAGCGGCAGGCGAGCGCGATGACCACGGCATTGTCGCCCGAGAGCAAAATGTTGATCCAGATGATTTGCACCAGAGCGAGCAAAAAGGCACCAGTTTCGGGGGACATGTTTACTCCAGATCTATTATAGACTTGTCTTAAACCAGAATGGTCCGGCCAGCGCTAGGCCTTGCCAAGCAAAGAATAGCGCGTTCAACAGCCTGAGTCATTGTATTGAGGCGCGGGGCTCTGGCTGGCAGAGGGCCCTTTTTGCGATCTGGCCGCAAGGGCTTTGGCAAATGAATGAAGCCAGCCTGCGGGAATAAATGCAAAGAGAGGAAGAGGGTCTGATTGCAGATATAATCGCCCGCATCCTGAGACAGAGAAATCCTCACGCCTGTGCCAGACATGGTCTGTTTGATTGAGGAGCAGGATAGGGGGACGCGCCTAAGGGGAGGAGCGTGTTTATCAATCTGGGGCGACTGAGCGCGCGCGCCCTCTGCGTCACAATGCAGGATAGAAAGACGGTTCAGTGCACGTGTTTCAACGGTGATTTTGCTGCGCCTCGCAGCCAGTCCGAGATGGAGAATCTGATCTGGATTATGATTGATTTTGATCGCCTGCAAATGCGCTGGAATGGCTGCAAAGACCACCGGCAGAATAGCAATTTCAAGGTCAATGCCTGCGCGTGACAACCGGACGCGGGACTGTCGGTATAAGGCTTGCGCAATAGCTTGTGAGGGATTGAAGGGCGCGCCTGGAAAGGCACCAAAGCCAGTCACGACGATCTTCAGCCTGTGATCAGCTTTGGATCTGTTCTTCCGGGCGCTGACGCCAGATAAGTGCGATTGATCGATCATTCGTCCCAATCTTGTCACGATTGACAGGCACAAGCATGTTTTCGGGGGTTTATGGTAGGGCTGTTAACGCAGTCTCAATATTCTCTGATGGCTATAGGGATCAGAAGGATCCTGATCTCAGGTTAGGTTTGAAATGCAGCTGGCGCAACGTTTTGTCACTCTCTTGGCTCTGACAGGGGCCCTGTCCGGCTGTGCTGCCAATTCGCTTGATCGAATGGGCGATGCTTTGCCTGCCATGCCCTCAATGGCTTCTATGCCCTCCATGCCGGACATGCCCAGCATGTCAAACCTGCTTGGGCGCAAACCGGCTAAAGATCCTGTTGAAGTGCCTATTTTCGTGGCCTCTACAAGAAGCGCTCAGTCCAAAGCCAATATCAGACGGGCGGGGGGCGAAGGCAGCGCCAATTTCTCCATGCTGAGCGTATCTGTGCCGCCCAATCACGCCCCCGGCCTGATTGAACAGCCCAGTTTTGGCCGCCCCGACAAGCGCAGTCATTTTGTGTTGATGGATGAACGTCCGCTCAGTCGTGAGGAATATACGCGCCAAATTGCATCGCAATTAGCCGGGCGCGTTGGCTCCAGCCGCGACATTTTGATTTTTGTGCATGGCTATAATACGGGCGCAGAGGAAGCACGCCGTCGTCTGGCGCAGATTGTTGCCGACAGTCATTTCGCCGGTGTTGCAGTTCTGTTCAATTGGCCCACACGTGGCGAACTCTCCGCTTATGTCTCGGACAAAGACAGCGCAACCGCCTCGCGTGATGCGCTCTCTCGTTTGTTTGTCGATCTGTCGCAAACGCCTTCAGTGGGGCGTGTGCATGTGCTGGCGCATTCCATGGGTGCCTGGCTGGGCATGGAGGCTTTGCGCGAGGCCTCGATCTCGGGGCATCAGGGTCTTGATGGGCGCTTAGGGGAAGTCATGTTGGCCGCCCCCGATATTGATCTGGCGGTTTTTCGTCAGCAATTGTCCAAATTGGGCAATGTAAATGTGTCCGTGTTTACCTCAGCGGGGGATCGAGCTTTGTCGCTCTCTAGTCTGATAGCACGTGATCGCCCCAGAGTGGGGGCGCTTGATCCGCGTAAACCTAATGAGAGATTGGAACTCACCAGACTGGGCGTAACAGTCTATGATCTGTCTGGCCTCTCCTCCGGTTTGATTGGGCATGATGTCTATGCCGATGCGCCTGAAGTGATCCGGCTGATTGGCAATGAATTATCCCGCACACCCAGTGAAGAGACGCCCTCTACTCCCGTTGCAGGTGCCAATGGCGAGACAAGCCAGAGTGCGCAATCTCTCATCAGGTCGGAAGATTTGCCTCCGCCCAATCCATAAGGGCTCATGTCTCTTCGGGCGCATAAAGCCAATCAAAGCGCTGTTGCAAGCGTTGCGGCCCGAGCACTCTGAGGGTGAGATCGCGCATCATAGCGACAGGTTCGGGCAGATGATAAATCACACCCTGCTGGCGAGACTGTTGTTGCACGCGATAGGCTCTGGCTATGCGCTTAGATTCATAATCCACAATCAGTCGAGATAGGTCTGCGCCATTGTGCTGCGCGGCCTGTCCCAGCGCATAACCATCCTCAATGCCCTGTGCGGCCCCCTGCGCCAAAAAGGGCATCATAGGATGAGCGGCATCGCCAGCCAGAACGATATGACCTGCGCTCCAATGGGCCAGCCGGGTGCGATCATAAAGCGGCCAGCGTCGCCAGCAACGAACCGCATGAATGAGCGCACGGGCCTCTTTATGCCAATGTTTGAATCGCGCTTGCACGTCTTCGCTTGCGCCCTCACTGGCCCAGAGATCAGGCTCGTCCTGCGCCCGCCAATCATCTTGCGTGATTGCCACAATATTGATCAGCTTGCCGCCGCGTAAAGGATAATGCACCAGATGCGCTTTTGAACCAAGCCAGAG
>OMIJ01000182.1 GCA_900299065.1 Hyphomicrobiales bacterium | reverse complement strand
TCGTGGGCTCGGAGATGTGTATAAGAGACAGGGCTTTGCATCTTTCCAGCCCACAAAGCCGCGACAGGCATCCAGATCGGGAAAGATCAAAGCGCCAATATAATCTTGGTCGATCCCTGTGATCACGACATCTTGCACGAGCGGCGCAAAATGATCGATGAAGGCAGAGCGCAACGCTCCTACCAGAACCCAGGTGCCAGTATTGAGTTTGAAGTTTTCTGACGTGCGCCCGTCAAACACAAAGCCGCGATTGACATCGCTCTCATCGACAAAGCGCAAAGCATCGCCCAATTTATAAAAGCCTTCTTCATCAAAGGCAGCTTTTGTGAGATCGGGCTGGCGCCAATAGCCGGGAGTAATATTGGGGCCTCTCACACGCGCTTCGAGCTTGCCATTATTGGGCACGAGCTTGAGTTCGAGCCCGCGGCCAGGCAGGCCGACATTGCCAGCACCAATCATGGTTTGATTGGCCGCAATGGCAAAAGGCGCAGTTTCCGTTGCACCAAGCCCGGTAAGGATGATCACGCGCTCGCCAGTGGTGCGGATCGAGAGCTCATCCAGCTCATTCCACACATGTTGCGCCATGCCAGCGCCCGCATACCAGAGCATGTTCAGACTCTTGAAGAAGTTCTGGCAGAGTTCAGGATCTTCACGCAGATAAGGCACCAGTGCCGCATAGCCCTTGGGCACATTGAAATACCAGGTGGGAGAAACATCGCGCAGATTGCGCACGGTTGCTTCAATGCCGCCGGGAGTTGGCTTGCCTTCATCAATATAGAAGGAGCCACCATTATAAAGAATGAGATTGAAATCATGATTGCCGCCAGCCGTATGATTCCACGGCGACCAATCAAGGGTGACCGGCGGTTCATTTTGCATGAAAGCAAAATGCGCGCTGCACATGGCCATATTCGAGCATAGCATAAGCTGTGTATTGATTACGGCCTTGGGCATTCCGGTTGAGCCGGAGGTGAACAGGAATTTGGCAATTGTCTGTGGGCCAATCTTGTCATGCGCAGCATCAACCCTGGCATCATCGGCTTTGGCGAGCAAAGCACTGAAAGGTGTTGAGGTGCGAGAGGCGGGAGGATTTTGCGAGACAATCAATTCGCAATCTTCTGGAATGGCGCTGGCTATGGCGCGCTCATAGACTTTGCCATCGGCAACGAAAATCAGACCCGGCGTCAACAGCTCAATCATATATTTGAGTTTGGAATGATCTGATGAGATCAAGGAATAAGCGGGCGAGACGGGCGCATAGGCACAGCCCGCATAAAGCGCGCCCATTCCCAATAAAGCATGATCAAGATCATTGCCTGATAAAATCATCAAAGGGCGCTCGGCGCTCAATCCGCGCTCAAGCAAGGCGCTGGCAATGCGCCGCACCTGATCACGCCCCTCGCGATAGCTGATGGTTCGCCATTGACCATTTTCTCGCGCCGCCAGCCAGATCCGATCGGGCGCAACTTTTGCCCAATGGTCGAGTTTTTCGGTGATCTTTTTCGGATAGGGCGCCAGTGGATGTTGATTGGTGACCAGCATTGTCCCATCGGCCCGCGTGACGAGATTGGCATGGCAATCGCCCATCACAAAGGAACGAAACGGGGCAGATGGGGCAGGTGGCTGGGACATTTTGGCTCGCTGGACAGGATCGGGGATGGACCCCTGAGTCTGATCAAGAATTTGTCGCAACCTAGATCATTCATTCCTGTGAGCCAAGGTCCCTTTCAGGCTCCCAATGGCCTATCCCGCTTTGAAAAGCAAAACCCCGGATCAGCTGATCCGGGGTTGGACTATCAGTGGAGGCGAGGGGATTTCAGGCCAGATCGAAACGATCCGCTTCCATCACTTTGGTCCAGGCGGTGACGAAATCCTTGATGAACTTCTCGCGATTATCGTCCTGCGCATAGACCTCGGCATAGGCCCGCAGAATGGAATTGGACCCAAAGACAAGATCAACCCGCGTTGCAGTAAATTTCGTCTTGCCGCTGGCGCGCTCAACAATGTCATAGCTATTTCGCCCTGTGGGTTTCCATTGATAGGTCATATCGGTGAGATGAACGAAGAAATCATTCGTCAAAGCGCCGACGCGATCGGTAAAGACCCCATGCTGTGTTCCACCATAATTAGTGCCCAGTACACGCAGGCCACCAATCAGCACTGTCATTTCTGCTGCCGTCAGACCCATGAGTTGAGCCCGATCCAGCAAGAGTTCTTCAGGCTTGACCGCATAATGCTGCTTTTGCCAATTGCGGAACCCGTCCGCGAGAGGTTCAAGCACGGCAAATGACTCTGCATCTGTCTGTGCCTGTGTGGCATCACCGCGCCCGGGCGCAAAGGGCACAGTAATCGCAATTCCAGCCGCTTTGGCAGCCTGCTCAACGCCCAGATTGCCGCCCAGCACAATCACATCTGCAATGCTTGCACCTGTCTCTGCAGCAATTTTTTCATAAACGCTCAGCACTTTGGAGAGGCGGGCCGGCTCATTGCCTTGCCAATCCTTTTGTGGCGCAAGGCGTATGCGCGCCCCATTGGCGCCGCCGCGATGATCAGAGCCGCGATAAGTGCGTGCACTATCCCAGGCGGTCGCGACCAATTCGCTGATGCTCAAGCCAGTAGCAGCAATCTTCGCCTTTACCGCAGCAACATCATAATTTGTCTTGCCCTTGGGCACGGGATCTTGCCAAATCAAATCCTCCGCGGGAACTTCCGGCCCGATATAGCGCGCCTTGGGGCCCATATCGCGATGAGTGAGCTTGAACCAGGCTCTTGCAAACACATCCGAGAAATAAGACTGATCCTTGGCAAAGCGCTCGGATATTTTGCGATAGGCCGGATCCATTTTCAGAGCCATATCTGCATCTGTCATAATCGGCATTGTGCGCAGGGACGGATCTTCGACATCGACAGGCTTGTCTTCATCCTTGATGGAAACAGGCTGCCATTGCCAGGCCCCAGCCGGGCTCTTTGCAAGCTGCCAGTCATGGCTCATCAACATTTTGAAATAACCATTGTCCCAGCGGGTCGGATGCGTGGTCCAAGCGCCTTCAATGCCACTCGTCACTGTGTCGCGGCCAATGCTGCGCGATTTATGATTGCTCCAGCCAAAGCCCTGTTCCTCAAGATCCGCGCCTTCCGGCGAGGGACCAAGATTTGCGGCATTGCCATGGCCATGCGCCTTGCCAACAGTATGACCGCCTGCAGTCAGTGCAACTGTCTCTTCATCATTCATCGCCATGCGCGCAAAGGTGACGCGCATATCCTGCGCGGTCTTCAAAGGATCAGGCTTGCCATCCACGCCTTCGGGATTGACATAAATGAGGCCCATCATCACTGCGGCCAGCGGATTTTCCAATTCGCGCTCACCCGAATAGCGCGAGCCCTCGCTGCCTGTTGGCGCCAGCCATTGCTTTTCCGAGCCCCAGTAAATGTCCTTTTCAGGATGCCAAATGTCTTCGCGGCCAAAGGCAAATCCAAAGGTTTTTAGGCCCATGGATTCATAAGCCACATTGCCGGCCAGCACGATCAAATCAGCCCAGCTGATCTGATTGCCGTATTTCTTCTTGATCGGCCATAACAGGCGGCGCGCTTTATCAAGATTGGTATTATCCGGCCAGGAATTCAAAGGCGCAAATCTCTGGCTGCCTGTGCCAGCACCCCCGCGCCCATCAGCAATGCGATAAGTACCGGCCGCATGCCAAGCCATGCGGATCATCAAGCCACCATAATGGCCCCAATCAGCCGGCCACCAGGGCTGGCTTTGCGTCATAAGATCAGCCAGGTCCTTTTTCAGCGCGGCCACATCGAGCTTTTTCACGCTCTCGCGGTAATTGAAGCCATGCAGCGGATTGGTCTTGGCATCATGCTGATGCAGAATGTCGAGATTGAGTGTTTCGGGCCACCAGGCCTGCGGGCTCTGACTCGTGGTAGAATTAGCGCCATGCGCCACCGGGCACTGACCGGATGAATGTGCATCGGGATTTTTCATATCTACCTCCATTCCTCTAATGACAGGGCCAGTCTGCAAAGAATTTTCACAAAACTATGACACCCTGATGTGCCCCAAAGTTAGGGCAGGGCAGGGGTAAATAAAAATCGATTGTTTGGATGATTTTGATAGGCAGCGCCGATGGAAGGGGGGTTAGATTTCGCGATTGAGTAACAATGTTCTTCCTTGATCCCAATATTGTGATCGGCATCATAAATGGTCGGGCGACTGCAGCAGAGATGCGCTTTCGCGACACCATTGGATGCGCGCCTGTGATATTATCGTCAGTGGTTATTTTTGAATTGCAATATGGCTATGCCAAAAGCGATCGCCCCTAACCTATGGATGCTCTCCTTGCCACCTTTCTGGAGGCGGGCGTGGAGGTTTTGTCCTTCGGCATAGATGATGCCGCCGAGGCGGGGGATATCCGCACCGTCCTTGAAACGAAGGGAATGCCTATTGGCCCCTATGATCTTTTGATTGCCGCACAGGCGCGCATCCAATGGTGTCGCGAAAGCGCATCTCTGCTGCAGTCGCCCGACCATTT
>OMIJ01000181.1 GCA_900299065.1 Hyphomicrobiales bacterium | reverse complement strand
GGCGAAGGAGTTTCAAGCTTTGCCTGCTGGCTTGGCGCTGGCGTTTTAGGCGCTTCGGAGAGAAGACGCGTTGGCTTATCGGGCTCAGACAAGGCCACCAGCGGCTTGGCTTCTTCTTTGCTCAGAGCAGCGGTTTTTACTGGCACCGAAACAGTGACATTCTGGGTAGACTCCTGGCGAGCGCCATTTTGATCCACGCTCAAGGCTAATAAATGTTCTCCCGGCGGCAGAGCGGGCGGCAGAATGACAAATTGCCCATTTGAATCGGATTTGGTGCGGGCAATCTCCTGCCCTTTGTTCAACAGAACAATATTGGAATTGGGCGCGGCGCGCCCGGCAACCACAGCATCGCCGCTTTCTTCTACGCGCACGACATCGAATTCAGGTGAGCGCTTGTCTGGTTTGACCTCAGAAGCGGATTTGTTTTCCGCAGCACTGGAGGGATTGAGCGCTGCACTTTTAACTTCGGAGGGTGAGTTGGGGGCATCGGACTTGACTGGCGGCATCTCATTTTCTGGCGCACTTGCCTGCGGATTGGCGGGCGCAGCAGCGGGAGGTGCGACCTTGTCTTGAGCAAGATTTGCCCCCTGCCCCGAGAACAAGCGCGATTGCCACATCTGATAGCCGATCGCGCCAACGCTTGCCAGAATAGCCAAAGCCATCAAAATAGTGCGCGAGAGGTTTGTTTGCAGACCGAACATTTCCTGCTCCCGGGAAAATTATTCAATACTGCCTCCCGAGCGGTTTGGCCACCCTTTAAGGCATTTGACGCTTGACCATAGGCTCTGAAAGGCTCACCCTGAGTAGATTATGAACAACTCTTTACATAATACACCTCAGATTCGCAGCTTGTGTGTTTATTGCGGATCCTCCTCCGGTTCCTCTACCCGCTTTTCAGCAGCTGCCGAAGACCTTGGCCGTGAGCTGGCCCTTGCCGGTGTGCGTTTGGTCTATGGCGGGGGCAATAATGGACTGATGGGAACTCTTGCCCGCAGCGTGCTGCAACATGGCGGGCAGGTCACCGGGATCATCCCGGAATTTCTCAAAAACCGCGAAGTCATGCTGCATGACGTGCAAGAGGCCATCGTCGTTCCTGACATGCATACCCGCAAGCGCCTCATGTTCGAAAAAGCCGATGCTTTCGTCGCCCTGCCCGGCGGGATCGGGACTTTGGAAGAGCTGGTCGAGCAATTGACCTGGGCACAATTGGGCCGTCACAAAAAACCTATCCTCCTCGCCAATATCGATCAGTTCTGGAGCCCTTTGCTGACCCTACTGACCCATATGCAGGAGACCGGCTTTCTTCACCATGCCAGTGACATGCGCTATCTCGTAGCCGATGAGATCGGGCAAATACTCCCTATGCTGGAAGAAGGAGCCGCTAAAACCCAAAGCCGCGAAACTGACAATGGCCTCAACCCCTCCCTTTAATCAAAGCCTAGTAAAAACAGACCGATAAAACGATTGCGCAAGATCCTTTCCCTCGTTATTGTCAGGTCAAAGTCAATTGAGGAATTTTATACAAATCCAGATCAGTTTTCTCGGGAATGCTCTGCGCTAGTCTTTACCCTTATAAAGAGGATGTAATTTGCCAGATTATAGCTCCAAGGACCGGTCTTTGATCTGTAGGAACCCGCATTTGAACTTAACTTATGACTAGCGATCAGCAGGAATTACATATTCAGGTTGTATCGAGATAAAGAGTTCCAGAGGAGAGGCCCCATGACATATTCAACTCAGCGCATCATCAATCTGACCAGCGCGCTTATCATTTCAACTGCTGCATGGGCAGCAGGCTCATCTGCCATGGCGCAGAGCTTGTTCAACCCAACCCCGGCCGCTCCTGCCGTAACCATACCTGCACCTGCTGCACAGCCTGTAGCACAGGAGAAAACAATTGCTGCTAAACCTGCGGCTAAACCTAAAGCTAAACCTGCTGCCAAGAAGCCCGCTCAGGCTGCAAATGCCGGGACTGTATTGGTCGTCAACAAGCGCAAAGTAGCTTTGCTAGAACTCGTCGTCACCTCGACAAAATCGGATGACGCCAAGCCCCAGACCATTGCAACCGATCTGGCAGGTGGCAAGCGCAAGAGTGCTGCTTTGACCAAAAATGGCGGTTGCGTCTATGACATTTCCGGTGTCTTCAGTGATGAGACAGTTGTTGAAGTCAATGGCGCCGACCTGTGCAAGGATTCCACCATTAGTCTGGTCGACTGATCAGCGATCGACATATCATGATCAAAAGCCCGCTGCAGAGCGGGCTTTTTTATGATCTCATCTAAATCCTGTTTCGCCTAGACCGCGCCGCTCTTATAGAGTTTATAGACCACGGCATCGAGCAGCGCTTGAAACGAAGCTTCGATGATATTGGCCGATACGCCAACTGTTGACCATCTGGCATCATCTGCCTCGCCAAATTCAATCAAAACCCGAGTCACTGCATCTGTGCCGCCCTGGAAAACGCGCACGCGATAATCACGCAATTCGAGATCTTCGATATAGCGCTGATATTTGCCAAGATCCTTACGCAAGGCCAGATCCAGCGCATTGACCGGGCCATTGCCCTCCGCCACCGAAATCATCACCTGATCATCAACATGCAATTTGACAACGGCCTGTGAAATACTGGCGATCTGGCCATCATCACCACGTCTTTGCTCGACATTGACAGTGAAACGCTCGACATCGAAATAATCCGGCACTTGCCCCAAAATGCGCCGCGCCAGCAATTCAAAAGAGGCATCAGCCCCCTCAAACGCATAGCCCAATGACTCGCGCTCTTTAACTTCATCAAGCAAGCGACCAACTCTGGGATCATTCTTTTCGATCGCAACGCCAAGACGCTCAAGTTCCGACAGAATATTGGATTTGCCCGCCTGATCCGAGACCAGAACGCGGCGTTGATTGCCAACAGACTCGGGTTCCACATGCTCATATGTGCGCGGATCTTTGAGCACAGCAGAGGCATGTATTCCCGCCTTTGTTGCAAAGGCCGAGGCCCCAACATAGGGCGCATGCCGATTAGGTCTGCGGTTCAACAATTCGTCAAAAGCGTGACTCAGCTTGGTCAGCCCTGCAAGACGCTCTTTGCTGACATTGATCTCGAAGCGATCTGCATATTCCGATTTGAGCAGCAAGGTTGGGATCAGCGAGACAAGATTGGCATTGCCACAGCGCTCTCCCAATCCATTCAACGTGCCCTGCACATGACGCACGCCTGCATCAATGGCTGCCAATGAATTGGCAACAGCGTTTTCCGTATCATTATGTGTATGAATGCCCAGATGCGAGCCGGGGATATGCTTGGCTACTTCACTGACAATGCGTGAGACTTCATGCGGCAGAGTGCCGCCATTGGTGTCGCATAATACAATCCAGCGCGCGCCAGATTCATGCGCCGTCTGGGCACATTGCAGCGCATAGGCAGGATTGGCCTTATAACCATCAAAAAAATGTTCGCAGTCGAGAATAGCTTCGCGACCGTGACTGCGCGCAAGCTTAATAGAATCGGCAATTGAGTCGAGATTTTCATCCAATGTTGTGCCTAAGGCGACATGCACATGATAATCCCATGTCTTGGCGACAAAGGTGATTGTATCAGCTTGCGTATCCAACAAGCCGGCGACACCCGGATCATTAGCCGCCGAGCGGCCCGCGCGCTTGGTCATACCAAAGGCTGCGAATTTAGCCTTTCTGGTGCGCTTCTCTTTGAAGAATTCCGTATCCATCGGATTGGCGCCTGGATAGCCGCCTTCGATATAATCAATTCCCAATTCATCGAGCAGATGAGCAATCTGGCGCTTGTCATCAAGCGAGAAATCAACGCCTGTCGTCTGCGCCCCATCGCGCAAAGTCGTGTCAAAAAGATAGAGACGTTCGCGTGTCATATCAGTTTCATCCATTCTCAATGAGGGCCAAACGATGAGCTAGAAGCCCCGGCCTGTGTCTTTTTGAGCGCACTGACGAGTTCCTTACGCATGGTGGTTGAACCCAACCATTGCGCACCAATCGCTTTAGTATTGCGTTGTTGCGCGATATAGCCGCGATATTTGAAAAACCGCAAAGCACAATCACTCGCCTGCGTCTCGATAAAATCTTTGCCACGCGCACCAAGAATGGTCTCAAGCGCTTCACACAATTGGCTGGCAACTTTCTGGCGCACATAGCCTGGATCAACAAACAGTAGATCCAGCTCATGTGCACCTTTGAGCGAGATGAAACCCGCAATCTCGCCATTGATCAAACCCAGCAAGGTGAGCTGACTTGCGAGCTTTGTTGCAAAAGCCTGCTCATCATCGGCCAATGCGGCCCAAGCCTCACATTGCGCTTCGTCATAGTCCTCTATCGCCAATTCAAGAATACTACGACGAAACAGCTCTGCGAGTAGAGGCCCGTCAGTCGGCAAAAAGGGGCGCAGGGCAATCGTCATCGACGGCGCTCCCATGTCGTTGTGCCATCCTTATTGTCTTTCAGCACAATGCCCATTGCGAGCAAATGATCCCGCAAGCGATCGGATTCTGCCCAATTCTTTGCCGCACGAGCGGCCAAGCGCTCGGCAATGACAGCTTCAATCTGCGCCTGCTCTTCACCAGACATATCTGCCTGTGCGTCTCCTGAGGAGGCTTTGGCAAAAAGTTCCGGAGCATAAAGCCCCATGAAGATCAGCACAGATTTCAACTCTGCCGCTTTGCCAGCTTTGCGCAAAGCATGGATGAGGCTGATCGCCTCCGGCGTGTTGAGATCCTCACATAAAGCTGCCAGAATATTGGCTGGCACCTCTGCCCCTTCTCGCGCATTCACGACATCACGGTCATGCCAATTGCGCAGATTGGCTTCAGCCTCCTCGAGTCCCTTCAAGGTCCAGTCAATGGGTTGGCGATAATGGGTGCGCAGCATGGCAAAGCGCAAAATCGGGCCAGACCATTTGCGCCCGCCAAATTTGTCCTGATGCAAAAGCTCATGAATGGTGATGAAATTGCCGAGGCTCTTCGACATTTTCTCGCCTTCAACTTGCAAGAAGCCATTATGCATCCACACATTGGCCATCACATCATGACCAAAGGCACAGCGCGATTGCGCAATCTCATTTTCATGATGCGGAAAGACAAGATCTATGCCCCCGCCATGAATGTCGAATGTTTCACCCAAATGTTCCCAGCTCATCGCTGAACATTCAATATGCCAGCCTGGCCGTCCGCGCCCCCAGGGCGAATCCCAGCCCGGCTCATGCGGCGCTGAGGGCTTCCACAGCACAAAATCCATATCGCCCTTTTTATAGGGTGCGACATCTACACGTGCGCCCGCAATCATCTCATCAAGCGGGCGACGCGATAAGCGACCATAATCAGCCATGGAGGGCACGGAAAACAGCACATGGCCATCAGCGGCATAGGCATGGCTTTTGTCGATCAGGGATTGGATGATCACAATCATCTGCGCAATATGTTCAGTCGCACGCGGCTGCACATCGGGCGGCAAGCAATTCAAGGCCGCAACATCTGCCTGAAATATGGCATTGGTTTGTTCTGTCAGGCTGCGAATATCAACGCCGCGCTCGGCAGCACGCGCATTGATCTTGTCATCAACATCGGTGATGTTGCGCACATATTTGACATGCCCCACACCATAGATCTGCCGCAGCAGACGATAGAGCAGATCAAACACGATGACAGGGCGCGCATTGCCGATATGGGCATAATCATAAACCGTCGGGCCGCACACATACATGCGCACCAGATTGGGATCGATGGGGCGAAACTTCTCCTTCGATCTGGTGAGCGTGTTGTAAAGGCGTAAAACAGGCGCGAACATGACATTCCCTCGACCATCTGGCCGGGGCATCGCTCTTTTTGGAAAAGGTAAAAAGACGGCTCCAGCCAGCGGTGCAGCTAGCTAATAATGATCCGGCAAATGCGGAGGCCATTGGCCCTAGAGCTCTTCATGCGCCTAACATGCGACTTCAGCTCTGTTTCGTCAAGTAGAAGCTTGATCAAGCCCCTGCTTGTGAGCGTAGTTCGGGCGCCAGATCAGCCACCGCACCCCACAGATGATCAAAATGCGAGATCACCCGATCCGGGGCAAATTTCACTGCCGGTTCTTCACTATAGCCAAAGTCCACAGCGACCACACGGACCCCGGCTGACTTGGCCGCCTCTATATCAAAGCGGGAATCCCCCACCATAATTGCCCGGCGCCAATCGCCACCTGCCCTTTCTATGGTCATCAACACATGGCGGGGATCGGGCTTGCTGATCTTTCGACCGTCAACTTGAAATGTATCCT
>OMIJ01000180.1 GCA_900299065.1 Hyphomicrobiales bacterium | reverse complement strand
GGACGCGTTCTCGTGCGTGTCATGATTGCATCGATGTCGGCATCATACCACATATTGAGAGCGCCGGAGGCACCTGCTCCTACGGCAATCGCCAGTAATGAAAAAAAGCCGATCAATCCATGGACATTGCCGGGGGCGGTCATGATTCCGGCCAGCGCTGTCAGCACCACAAGATACATCACACGCGGCTTGAGAAGCGTGAAATAATCTTTTGGTTCTGCAATCGAGATCTCGATTGAGTCCTGAGCGAAGCTTTGATCCTTGACGTAAGTCATTTTGATCCTGAGCGGGATGGTATGGAGTGTTCCTGTGGGAGCCCTCTTTGGAGCGGCAAAACTCAATGAGCTTCTGCCGCTCGAAGGAAGGCTCCGGCGGCATGGCCGCCGGAGTAAAGATTAGTGATCCGAGCCAGTGATACGTGGCAATGTCTCGTAGCAATGGAAGGGCGGCGGCGAAGACAGCGTCCATTCCAGTGTGGTGGCGCCAACGCCCCAGGGATTATTGCCAGCCACGCGCTTCTTGGAGAAAGCATCAAAGACGACATAGAAGAACAGGATGACGCTGACGACGGTGATTTCAGAGCCGATCGACGAAATATTATTCCAGGTCGTATAAGCATCTGGATAATCGATATAGCGACGCGGCATGCCAGCAAGACCAAGGAAGTGTTGCGGGAAGAAAGTCAGATTCACACCCAGGAACATCAACCAGAAATGCGCCTTACCAATGGTCTCATTGTACATGTAGCCGGTCATTTTCGGGAACCAGTAATAGAAGGCTGCAAAGACTGAGAACACAGCCCCCAATGAGAGCACATAATGGAAATGCGCCACCACATAATAGGTTTCGTGCAGAGCGCGATCAACGCCCGCATTGGCCAGCACAACACCGGTCACGCCACCCACAGTGAACAGGAAGATGAAGCCAATCGCCCACAGCATCGGAAGCCTGAAGGAAATCGAGCCGCCCCACATGGTTGCGATCCAGGAGAAGATCTTCACACCGGTGGGAACTGCAATCACCATGGTTGCGAACACGAAATAACGCTGAGTGTTCAACGACAGGCCCACTGTATACATATGGTGAGCCCAGACGATAAACCCAACCGCGCCAATGGCAACCATGGCATAGGCCATACCAAGATAGCCAAACACGGGTTTGCGGGAGAATGTCGAAACAATGTGGCTGATAATGCCAAAGCCGGGAAGGATAAGAATATAAACTTCCGGATGGCCGAAGAACCAGAACAAATGCTGGAACAGGATCGGATCGCCACCGCCTGAGGGATCATAAAAGGCAGTGCCGAAATTGCGATCCGTCAGCAACATTGTGATGGCGCCAGCCAGAACAGGCAGAGACAGAACCAGAAGGAAAGCTGTTATCAACACAGACCAGGCAAACAGCGGCATTTTGTGCATTGTCATGCCCGGTGCGCGCATATTGAAGATCGTTGTGATGAAATTGATGGCGCCGAGGATTGATGAAGCGCCAGCCAGATGCAGCGACAGGATCACAAAATCCATTGCTGGGCCGGGATGGCCAGTATTTGAGGAGAGCGGAGGATACATCACCCAGCCGCCGCCAAAGCCCGTCATGCCCGGTGCGCCTTCCACAAACATGGAAAGAACGAGCAGCATGAAGGAGGCGGGCAAAAGCCAGAACGAAATATTGTTCATGCGCGGGAAGGCCATATCTGGCGCGCCAATCATCAGCGGCACGAACCAATTGCCAAAGCCACCGATCAGAGCTGGCATCACCATGAAGAAGATCATGATCACGCCATGCCCAGTGATGAACACATTGTAGAGGTTCTTGGCGGCATCTATGGAATTGTCGCCAGCCATCCAGGAGGAGATGGTCGGGAAGATTTGAATGCCAGGATTTTGCAATTCAAGTCGAATGGCCACGGACATAATGAATCCGATGACACCCGCAATCACAGCAAAATAGAGATAGAGGGTTCCAATGTCTTTGTGATTGGTCGAATAGAGATAACGACGCCATCCCGTAGGATTGTGGTGATCGTCGTGAGAATGGTCGTGATCGTGATGATGGGCCGTTGCGTTCGTAGCCATAGGATTATCCTGTGTTCAACGGTTGAATTATTGGCGAAGAGCGGAAGCGTCAGCATCCGCAAATTGGATCGAAGAAGAATTGGCTGCAAACTCTTTCGAGGTTTTGGCCAGCCATTCTTTATATTTATCTTCGCTCACAACGCGGAAGACGATGGGCATGAAGGCATGGTCCTTGCCGCAAATTTTCGAGCACTGGCCATAATAAACGCCTTCCTTTTCAGCCTTGAACCAGGTCTCATTCAAGCGACCAGGGACAGCATCGAGGCGAACGCCAAAAGACTGAATGACGAAAGAGTGAATGACGCCAACCGCATCAGCTGTGACTTGCAAACGCACTGTCTTGTTGACGGGCACGACGGCTTCATAATCCACATCCAGAAGACGAAGCTTGCCGGCAGGAAGGGCAGCCTGATCGAGAATATTGGAGTCAAATTCGAAGGCCGCGACCTCGCCGGATTTGGGATAGGAATAAGACCAATACCATTGTTTGCCGGTGGCCTTCAGGGTGATGTCGGCATCGGGCAGGGTCAGCTGATGAGACAGGAGGCGGAAGGAGGGAATGGCGATCACGACAAGGATCAGGACAGGGATCACAGTCCAGGCCACTTCAAGACCAGTATGATGGGTTGTCTTGGAGGGGGTCGGATTAGCCTTTTCATTGAACTTGACCATCACGTAAATGAGAAGGCCAAGCACAAACAAAGAGATAACAGTGATGATTGGGAGCAGGATGTCGTTGTGAAAAAAGTCGATCTCATGGGCGATCGGTGTCACGCCGGGGATCAGCCCCATTTGATTGTCAAAACCGCGACCGACAATCTGTGCATAGACGGAGTCCGTCATGCCGGAAATCGAGGCCATAAGGGTCATCAGTCCAACCGATGTTTTGCTGACCAATGTCTTGCGGCCCGAAGCCACAGATAAAGATTGCTTCATCAACGTCATTGCTCCCACTACGCCAACCGGGCGTTTGGCTTTCATCTTCAGTATTGTGGCCTTCTGCCGGTGTGCCGGACTCAGGCCCAATAGCCCCCATCAAAATCTTCCAAACCACAAATGGGGATTAAGTGCAACTCACCCGCCCCTGAGGAGTGATGCGGCATAAGCGCGCGAAGGCAATTTTATCCTCCGATTTTCTCGCTTTTTAACCATATTGATTCGATTTCAGCTGATTTTGCCATGATGGCCTGTTTACGCCCTGGCCAAGGGGCAGTGCCGGAATGTTTGGGGAAAGCTTGATTGGAGGCTTTGCCTGTGATGAGGCGCTTTCGACTTTTGTTGAAACATTCCCTCTGCCAGTCCTGCGTGGTAATTGGAAAAAGGCCGAATCTTTGGTCTGGAATCACTCAACCTCTGCAGGGGGAGAATTCATGGGTCGCCCTTTAGCACGTTCGCTGCCGTCTGCTGTGCGCTTAGCGTCTAGCTATCAGTTTGCCGCTTTGGCTCTTCTGGGGTTGGCCATGCTGTTTGTAGGATCTATTGGTCCGGCTTTGGCGCAGGGGCAGGTGAAAGGCAAATATGCCGATTGGGAATTGCGCTGCGAGACACCGCCCGGGGCCAGCAAAGAGCAATGCGCTTTGCTGCAATCGGTGGCAGCAGAGGACAAGCCGAATGTTAATCTTGTTATTATCATACTGAAAACAGCTGATAATAAGTCCCGCCTTTTGCGTGTGATCGCGCCTTTGGGGGTGCTGCTCCCGGCCGGTCTTGGCCTCAAGATTGATCAAACTGATGTAGGCCGTGCGGGGTTCGTTCGCTGTCTGCCCTCGGGCTGTGTGGCTGAAGTGGTGATTGAGGATGGCCTGTTGGAGCAATTGAGCAAGGGCCAGACAGGGACTTTCATTATTTTCAACACGCCGGAGGAGGGCATTGGCATTCCCCTCACTTTGGCTGGTTTTCGTGAAGGCTATGACAAATTGCCCTGACGCGGGTGCCTGCCTGATCTAGCGCAGTGGCGTTAAGATGGCCTTTGGATTGAGCTAACTGCCCCGAGACGACTTCGTTTTTGCGCGCGAACATGCTAAGCGAGGCTGAATTTTGGTTGAGGCATGCGGCCTGACCTTGACAATGAGAGCGGGAGTTAAGAATGGCCAAGCTTGCTCGGGTGAGTGCTTTGAGAGCTTCACATTTGCTGATGCTATCGGCTCTTGCCTTATCGGGCTGTTCTACGGCTCCCGGTTCCTCTGATCCGGGCGATACTCTGGGAAATTTGTTTGCCTTTAATTCGCTGAGCGCTCCGCCTGTGCCCAATCAGGCTGTCGTCACAAAGGTCAATTGTCCGGTTGTGGATGTGTTTGAAGGGGCTGCGGCGCAGCGCGTTTATGCGGGCGGGCAATCCTCCAGCAATGTGCGTTATCAATTTTCAATGGGCGATCTGGCGCGCGAATGTTCTGTTGAGAATAACAAAATCGTGATCAAGGTCGGTGTTGAAGGCAAAGTATTGCTAGGTCCGGCGGGTGCACCTTCTTCCTTCACAGTGCCGCTGCGTGTGGCTGTGCGCACTGAAGCCGATCAGAAAATTATTCAGTCCAAATCTTATCGGGTTCAGGTCAGCATTCCTCAGGGGCAGAGCCAAACACCCTTCACATTGGTAGCAGATCCGATCATCGTCCCCTTCCTGGGGGAAGATGCATTCGACGATTATCAAATCTTTGTTGGCTTTGAGGGCGCTGGTGCTGCAGCTCCAGTTGCCACCAAGGCCAGCAAGCGCAAAGCAGGCTGAATTGTTAAGCCAATTATTTATCTGATGACAGTTGAAGAACCGCGTTGACAAGAATCAAGTCAACGCGCACTGACTTAATGGTCAGTATTAGAAATCTCAGCGGAAGAGTCCGTTCCGGTTCTCCGGACGGCGCCGAAGGCGCAACCGCCCCGGAAACGCTCAGGCCAATGGACCGCTGAGAGATGACACTCTGGAAAGCGATGCTTTACGCATCCACCGACGGGCGTAACTGGCGCTGAGCGCCGGGAAATCTCTCAGGTTCCCAGACAGAGGGGGCGCTTTGCGATCTGCCGATTTTATCGGTGGTGTTGCTGCGTCTGATCTGGGGCCCGTCAATGAGTGAGACTGCCGAATTCAATTCAAGCGATAAGGCTGCTGTCTCTTTGCAGCAAACGCCTTTGCATGCGCTGCATTTATCTTTAGGCGCGCGCATGGCGCCTTTTGCTGGCTATGACATGCCCATTCAATATGCGAGCGGCATAATGAGTGAACATTTGCACACACGGGCTGCGGCCGGTCTGTTTGATGTTTCGCATATGGGCCAGGCATTTCTCATTGGTCCTTCGCATGCGAGCACGGCTTTGGCGCTCGAGGCTCTGGTGCCTGCTGATCTTGTCAATCTGCCCGCCGGGCGGCAGCGCTACACGCAATTGCTCAATGAGGCAGGAGGCATTCTCGATGATCTAATGGTCACGCGTCCGGCTGATCCGACGCAAGATGGCGTATTAATGCTGGTGGTGAATGCGGCCTGTAAAGAGCAGGATTTTGCGCATATCAAAGCGCATTTACCTGCCGAGGTTCGGCTTATGCCAGCCCCGCATCGCGCTTTGCTAGCCTTGCAGGGGCCTGCGGCTGTTGAAGTGCTGGCGCGGCATTGTGCTGGTGTTGAAGCGCTCGCCTTCATGAGTGCGGGTGAGTTTCGGTTTAATGGGCTGACCTGTCATATTTCGCGCTCCGGCTATACGGGCGAGGACGGTTTTGAAATTTCGCTTCGCGCTGAATTGGCCGAGCAAATGGCCCGCATGCTCTTGCGTGACGATAAAGTGAAAATGATCGGTCTTGGCGCGCGCGATTCTCTGCGCTTGGAGGCGGGCTTATGTCTTTATGGTCATGACATTGATACGACCACCTCACCCATTGAGGCGGGTCTGTCCTGGTCGATTCAAAAGCGCAGGCGCGAAGAGGGCGGGTTTCCCGGGGCGCAGCGCATTCAAAGTGAATTGACGCAAGGTCCGCGGCGCTCACGTGTGGGCTTGATGCCGGATTCGCGCCAGCCTGTGCGTGAGGGGAGTCAGATCCTCAATGAAGAGGGACAGGCGATAGGCATCGTCACCTCAGGCGGATTTGCACCATCGCTGAATGGGCCTGTGGCTATGGGTTATGTTGAAAATGCCCATGCGCAGATTGACACGAAAGTGCAGCTGATCGTGCGCGGCAAAGCGCTGGCGGCCAGGATCACGCGCTTGCCCTTTGCGCCACATCGTTATGTTCGCAACTAGACTGACAAACATCGGGGGAATCGATGAGCACTTATTACACCAGAGATCATGAATATCTGTCTCTTATACACATCTCCGAGCCCACGAGACGCTACGCTATCTCGTATGCCG
>OMIJ01000179.1 GCA_900299065.1 Hyphomicrobiales bacterium | reverse complement strand
TTTTAATGATACGGCGACCACCGAGATCTACACAAGGAGTATCGTCGGCAGCGTCAGATGTGTATAAGAGACAGACAGTACTCAGGGAGAAACGGGAATGCTGACGGATCGTCCGGAGGGCAAAGTCGATGATAAGGTTGGCTTTGGCAGCGACGTGGCCGCGCAAATGCTGCGCCGCTTTGGGTTTCCCTATGTCAGCCTCAATCCCGGCGCGAGCTATCGCGGCCTGCATGATTCCATCGTCAATCATCTGGGCAATGTCGATCCGGGCATGATCCTGTGTCTGCATGAAGATCATGCCATTGGCATTGCGCATGGCTATGCCAAGGCGACGGGCAAGCCCATGGCCGCTATTGTTCACTCCAATGTCGGGCTGATGCATGGCATGATGGGCATTTACAATGCCTTTTGTGATCGTATGCCGGTCTTCATCATGGGTGCGACTGGCCCCGTTGATTCTCACCAGCGCCGGCCGTGGATTGATTGGATCCACACGTCTGCCGATCAGGGTGGGATGGTGCGTGACATTGTCAAATTCGACAATCAACCTTCCTCTGCTGAAGCCATTATTGATGCCATGTTGCGCGCCAATATTATGATGCGCACCGAGCCCTGCGGCCCTACCTATATTTGCCTTGATGCAGGCTTGCAGGAATCCTCGCTCGACAAGGAAATCACCTTTCCGGATATTGCGCGCTTCCAGCCGCCAGCCCCGCCACGGCCTACGCGCGAAGATGTCGCGCGTGCTGTTGCCATGCTCAAAGATGCCAAGCGTCCCGTTGTTCTTTTTGGTCGCGGCAATCATTCGCTCGAAGATTGGAACAAGCGTGTACAATTGGTCGAGCGTCTCGGCGCTTGCGTCATGACGGATCTCAAGACCGGCGCCGTTTTCCCCACCGATCATCCCGCCCATGTGGTTGAGCCATTCAATCAATTGGGCAAAACTGCTCGCGACATTCTGGGCGAAGCAGATGTTGTGCTGGCTTTGGAATGGGTTGATTTGGCCGGAGCGCTGCATCCACCTAAGGGTGGCCCCAAAGTGACGGCAAAAGTGATCTATACAAGTCTTGATCAGGCTTTGCATAATGGCGCGCATATGATCTTTCAGGCAACGCCAACGGCTGATCTCTATATTGCAGCAGGTGCGGAAGCCGTGGTTAGCGATTTGCTGGAAGCTCTCGGCCCCAGTGCCAAGAAAGAGCCCTGGCGTGCAGCAGTTCGCCGCACACCCAAGCCCGTCACGCCCGATCGCATCAGTGTGGAAATGATTGCCACAACCTTGCGTGCCAGCATCAAGGACCATGACAATTATTCACTGGACGCTTTGTGCCGTGGCTGGCCTTGCGATGCTTGGCCCTTCCATAATCCCTCAGCCTATCTGGGTAAGGATGGCGGCGGCGGCATTGGCTCAGGCGGCGCCTTGTCTATTGGTGCAGCACTGGGCAATCTGTCTCTGGGCAAAAAGACAATCAGCGTTTTGGGTGATGGCGATTTCATGATGGGCGGCAATTCCATCTGGACGGCCGTGAAGCATAAAATTCCGCTGATGATCATCATCAACAACAACCAATCCTATTTTAATGATGAGCTGCATCAGGAAGTGGTCGCCAAGCGGCGCAATCGTCCTGTCGGTAATCGCTGGATTGGTCAGGCGATATCCGATCCCGGTCTCGATATTGCCAAATTTGTCGAAGCGCAGGGCGCGATCGGCATTGGTCCGATCAAGACACAGGCGGAATTGCAGGCTGCGATCAAGCGCGGCCTCGAAATCCTGGATGCGGGCGGCATTTGCCTGCTCGATGTGCATGTGCCCCCTGGCGAAGATCGCCGCGATGCCTCCTCAACAGGCGTGCGCAATACTTGAAACATTCATGTCCAGGAGGCGCATTGCCTTCTGTGGCTGCGCTGATAGATTGAAGCCTCCAGTTTGGAGGCTTCTTCATGCAAAGGCTCACCATCAGCCTCGACGATGCAATGGCCGAGGCCATTGATACCTATATGGCACGGCGTGGTTATAACAATCGCTCCGAGGCCATGCGCGATCTTGTGCGCGAAGCCCTCACGCGCAACGACACAGGCCCAGCCAGCGATCAATGCATTGCAGCTGTCTCTTACGTCTATGATTATGACGGACGTGATTTGGCTGTGCGTCTAGATCGCGCTCAGCACGAACATCATGATCTAACAATCTCCTCTATGCGCACACGCCTTGATCACCACCATTGTCTAGAGGTGACCATGTTGCGGGGCCGCACTCAGGCAGTGCGCAAATTGGCAGAAGCAACCATTGCCGAACGCGGCGTGCGGTTTGGACAAATCAATCTCGTGCCCATACGCGCCACAGGCGGACGCCATAAGCATGGTGATCATGAACATGAGCATGATCATGATTCTCCAGTTTTATAAACTTGGCTAATTTGAAGTTTTTTCGGCTTAGCGCGTAGCCTTCCAAGGGACGATGAGGCGCTCGATCTCGGTGAGAACGAGTGTGAAGACAATACCCAAAGCGGCAATCACCAAAAGCCCGACATACATGGTCTCTACCGAGAGAATTTCCCAAGCATTCCACATCATATAGCCTAGACCGGATTTTGCACCGACCATTTCCGCCAGCGAAATCAGAATAAGGCCCATGCCAACACCCAGCTTGATGCCGGTCATGATCAAAGGCAGAGCTCCAGGAAAAGCAACGGTGCGAAACACCTGCCAGCCGCGTGCGCCAAAATTGCGACTGACATCAAAATAGATTTTGTTGATCTCTAAGACGCCCGCAATCGTATTGATCAAAATGGGATAGAAAATTCCAACCGCCACCATGACGATTTTGGACGCTTCTCCCAGACCAAAGATCAACAAGATGAGCGGCAGAATCGCGCTTTTGGGAATGGGATAAGTAGCCGAAACAATCGGATCCAGTACCGCGCGAAATGTACGATTTAATCCCATTGCTATGCCCAGCAAAAGCGCAGGAATGCCACCAAATAAAAAGCCCCAGAACAAACGCTGCATGGAGGCCGATAAATGTTTCCACAAAGCGCCCGTTTCAATCAGCTTGATCAGTGTGGCAAAGATTTTTGACGGCGCGGGAAAAAACCGCACATCAATCCAGCCCAAGCGTGCGGCAATCTCCCAGGCCAACAACATGATCAACGGCGAGACAATATTGAGGATGAGTTCACGCTGGCCCTGCATGAGCTTGAGCCATGTCTGGGGTTGAGAAGAGGTAGCAGTCATCAGGCGACACCCGCTTCATCCAGAGCGCGGGCGCGATGCACTTCATCTCGCAAATGGCCCCAGATCTGATAAACAAATTCGCCATATTCAGGCTGCGCGCGTAGTTCCAACACACTGCGCGGGCGCGCAAAAGGGACATCGACAATCGTCTTGGCGCGGCCGGGATGGGCGCTCATGACCATAATGCGATCACCCAAAGTCACCGCCTCATCAACCGAATGTGTGATGAACATGACGGTCTTGCGTGTCTCTTCCCAGATCTTCAGCAATTCCTCTTGCAGCAAAAGCTTGTTTTGCTCATCAAGCGCTGAAAAGGGCTCGTCCATCAGCAATATGTCAGGATCATTGGCAAAGGCGCGCGCAATGGAGACGCGCTGGCGCATGCCACCCGAGAGTTGATGGGGATAGGATTCCTTGAACTTGCTCAAGCCTGTGCGCGCTAGATAATGGCCAACGATTTCTTTGATCTCGGCAGTAGGCCTGCGCCGCATATGCAATCCATAAGCTGCATTGTCCCACACATTCATCCAGGGAAACAGGGAATCGCCTTGAAACACCATAGAATTGCCAGGTCGTTGCGAAGTTTTTGGCTGATCTATGACAAGCTCGCCAGCGCTCTGGCTTTCCAATCCAGCTAAAATGCGCAGCAAAGTTGTTTTGCCACAGCCAGATGGACCCACGATCATGAAGAAACATCCCGTGGGTATATCCAGAGTCAGTCGATCAATGGCGACAAAGGGGCCTTTGCGCGTTTCAAAAACTTTCGACAAATCCCTCATATGGATTTTAATGTCAGCCTGACTTGCGGCGGCCATAGGCAGCTCAATGTTCGTCATAATCTGCCCCGCAAGCCCGGTTCCGATTGCATCCTACTTTGCCGCCATCGGCTTATAGGGTCCAAGCTCTTTAACAACAGCTTCGGCAAAGGAATTATCAACGACCTGATCAATCGTCACATTGCCTTCAATGTCACCGGTTGCTTTGAAGAATTCGAGATCAATGCCCAGAGTGGGAATATTGACAAAACCATCAGGATTGCTGCCATGCGCCGTAATTGAGCGATAGACCGCAGGATCCTTGATAT
>OMIJ01000178.1 GCA_900299065.1 Hyphomicrobiales bacterium | reverse complement strand
TGAGATGGCCGAACGGCCTCAAGGCGTGGTTTGATTTCATTGCGCGCTTGTGGCGGGCTGATATTTTGTTGCACCGTTTTTGTTTTCTGCTGCGCCGAGATAGTAATGGTGCGCATATTGCTGGCGGTTTCAAGGTTCTCGGGTGCAGACTGAAAGCCGCTCGCTTTTTGCAAGAGCTGTAAATCCTTGCGATTGCGCAGAGCAGATAGATGTAGTGGGCGAAAGAGTACGGGGCTGCGGTCTTTCCAGCTCTTGCCTTCAAAGACCTCCAATCCAGTATCGGTGACAACAATGTCGCCATAACGCAAAGTGGGATCCATCAAAAAGGCCTGTTTGCGGCCACTATCTTGCGAAATATCAGCCAGCACACGTGAGATTTTGAGATTGCGGGCCGCCTGTTCGCTCATCTGGCGTTCCATAGCAAGACGGCTTTGTTTTTGGCGCTCCAATTCTTCCTCTGGTGTTGGAGGGATTGGCTGTTGCGATCCATAGAAATAGCTATTGCTGGGTTGGCCAAACAGAACCTCAAAAAATCCTGCCTGTGTCGGCGTGGACATTATAATGAGGCTTAAACTGCCCAAGAAGCCGAGAGCATGTTTGCTCAGCTGGCTTGAGGGAGAGGCGAGGGTGGATGAGAACGCATTGACAGCGGCAAGCATCTTACAATTCCTTGAATAAATCGATTTGAAAAAAGCGATGCGAAAAAATCGAAATGCGATGGTGTGAGGTAATGAGCGAGCAAAGATCAAAAATTAACGAAGTGTAAATTTTCAACAGTTCTCGCATAAGACGCAACGAAAAGCGATGTGATTTTTTGGAAAAAGTGGCGCGTGGTTGATAGAGATGTGCGCGCAAAAATTTATCAAAGATATCAAATGCCAGTCGGCCTATAAGCCGGGTTCTGTAAGTGTGAACTTGCATTCACACCCGATGGCCATTCCTCTGGGACGCGCGTTGCCGGGCGCCTCAAGCAACCAACCCGGATGACATCCTGGAAAAGGACGGAGCCTTGCAGCTCCAGTCATCCCTATTCGGTCTTGCTCCCGGTGGGGCTTGCCATGCCGCATCCATTGCTGGCTGCGCGGTGCGCTCTTACCGCACCTTTTCACCCTTACCCGTCATGACGGGCGGTTCGATCTCTGTGGCGCTATCCCTGGGGTCGCCCCCGCCGGACGTTATCCGGCACCGTATTTCCATGGAGCCCGGACTTTCCTCTTGAAAACACAAAGGTCATTCAAGCGGCCATCCAGCCGACTGGCGCCTCAGCGATAGGGTCTGGCTGCAGATGGGTCAAGTGAGATGAAATGTGAGCTTGAGTAGGATTACCTCATGCCTTCACCGGCAGATTGTGCTATGTCGACCGATAGGTGCCGTCAGGTGCCATAGATGGAGAGTTCTATGAAGAAAATCATTCTTCTGACCACTGCGATTGCGTCTGCGCTGTCGCTGGCAGGTTGCAATAGCAATAGTTCGACGGATCGCGCTTTGGGTGGCGCGGCGCTTGGTGGTGCTGCTGGCGCTATCATTGGGGCGGCCGCAAGTGGCGGGCGTGGTTCTGGCGCTTTGGCCGGCGCAGCTATTGGCGCTGCGGGCGGAGCTATGGTGGGCGCGGCAACAACACCGCGTCGCTGTGCACGTTTTGGCTATGATTACAATGGCAATCGTGTTTGCGTTCGGTATTACGCCAATTAATCTCTACTTGTTCAACCCGGTCTCATCAGAGGCCGGGTTGATGTGATCTGGTTCTCCTCATTGCAGCGGAGTTTTGGCGCTGTTTTCCAGTGATACAGTTCTGGCAGCTGAGATTTGCCCTTCCCCCAATCATGGCGAGCGGCGGGGCTGTGAGCGGCCGGATCATCTCATTCTACATTATACGGGCATGAAAACTGGCGCTGAAGCGCTGGCGCGTTTGTGTGATCCGCAAGCTGAAGTGTCCTGTCATTATTTCATCTGGGAGACTGGCGATATTGTGCAAATGGTGCCTGAGGGACGACGAGCCTGGCATGCGGGCCTGTCCAGCTGGGCTGGTTTCAATGATCTCAACTCACGTTCGATTGGCATTGAAATCGTCAATTCCGGACATGACTGGCTGGGGCAGAGTGGCGAATTGCCCGACTTCCCCGATGTTCAGATTGCCGCGCTGATCCGTCTCTGCGCTGATATTCTGCTGCGTCATCCAATCAAGCCGCATGCTGTGCTGGCGCATTCGGATATAGCGCCGGGGCGCAAATGTGATCCGGGCGAGAAATTCCCCTGGGATCGATTGGCCAAGGCCGGGATTGGCCATTGGGTCGCTCCCGCGCCCATAAGCGCTGGCGTCAGCTATGGCTTGGGCGATGAGGGCCAGCCGATCAGGGCCTTACAAGCGCTACTCGGGGTTTATGGCTATGATCTGACGATGACTGGGGTCTATGATGAGGCCACCAAGCGTGTGGTGGAGGCCTTTCAGCGCCATTTTCGTCCCGCTCTTGTCGATGGGCGCGCTGACCTCTCAACCTTGCAGACCTTGCGTGATCTGGTGGCTGCTCTGCCGGGTGTTTAAACCTCTCTGTGCACGAAGTCTCGTTGATGTCGACACAGACAGGGCAAAATCCCACATTGGTCATTCTGATTCGCTTTGCATTTCATTGGAGTTTTGACGCTGTCTGATCCCCTCTCGTCTTTTGTGAAAGCGCCCAATGGCCCGCTTGAGCCCTATCAGCCGCGCTCTGGCGGGCTGGCAGCGCGTGCGCAGGCTTTGGTGCAGGGGTCTGTCTATCTGGATGCGCTTAATCCCTCACAAAGAGCTGCTGTAGAGGCGATTGACGGGCCAGTGCTGGTGCTGGCGGGAGCGGGGACCGGCAAGACACGCGTATTGACCACACGCATTGCGCATATTCTGGCAACGGGCCGGGCGCGCAGTCATGAAATCCTCGCCGTCACCTTCACCAATAAGGCCGCTCGTGAAATGAAAGAGCGCGTCGCCAATCTTGCCGGGCCTGGCGGTGAGGGCATGCCCTGGCTGGGTACATTTCATGCGATTGGTACGAAGCTTCTGCGCCGTCATGCCGAATTGGTCGGGCTCAAATCTAATTTCACCATTCTGGATACGGATGATCAAATCCGCTTGCTCAAGCAGGTACTGAAAGCCGAGAATATTGACGACAAGCGCTGGCCTGCACGCGCTTTGGCTCATTTGATTGATAGCTGGAAAAATCGCGGGCTAGATCCTTCGCGTGTGCCTGCTGGTGAGGCTGGTTCATTTGCCAATGGCAAAGGCGGCAAGCTCTACACACTTTATCAGGAGCGCTTGAAAGTTCTCAATGCGGCAGATTTTGGGGATCTCTTGCTTGAGGGCTTGCGTCTGTTGCGTGATCATCCAGATGTGTTGAGCGATTATCAGCGCCGCTTTCGCTATATTCTGGTTGATGAATAT
>OMIJ01000177.1 GCA_900299065.1 Hyphomicrobiales bacterium | reverse complement strand
GAGCTTGATAATGTCCATGGTTGCCATAGCAAGGCCCGCGCCATTGACCATGCAGCCAATCGTGCCATCAAGAGTGATATAATTGAGGTCATATTTTGAGGCCTCAAGCTCTTTGGCATCTTCTTCGGTTTCATCACGCAGCGCCATAATATCTGGATGACGATAGAGTGCATTGGAATCGAAAGAGACCTTCGCATCAAGGCAGCGTAGCTGGCCTTCTGTAGTGATGATGAGCGGGTTGATTTCCAGCATTGCCATGTCTGTTTCAACAAAGGCCTTATATAATTGACCCAGAAGACGATCCGCCTGTTTGGCAAGATCGCCCTTCAGATTGAGCGCGCGCGATAAAGTGCGACCATGATGCGGCATGACGCCGGTTGCAGGATCAACCGAGAACGTATGGATCTTTTCAGGTGTGTCATGAGCGACAGCTTCAATATCCATGCCGCCTTCTGTAGATGCGACAAAGGACACGCGTGAGGTCGTGCGATCAACCAGAGCTGAAAGATAAAGTTCTTTGGCAATGTCAGAGCCTTCTTCAATATAAAGACGGTTGACTTGTTTGCCTGTGGGGCCGGTTTGAATGGTGACGAGTGTGTTGCCCAGCATTTGCTTGGCAAAGGTTTTGACGTCGTCGATGGATTTGGCCAAACGAACGCCGCCCTTATCGACGGCGGAGGCTTCCTTGAACTTTCCTTTTCCGCGTCCACCTGCATGGATTTGCGATTTGACAACCCAGAGTGGGCCACCCAATTCTTTTGCAGCTGCTTCAGCCTGAGAGGCGTCCAGAATGGCAATGCCGCGCGAAACGGGCGCACCAAAGGATTTTAAAATGGCTTTGGCTTGGTATTCATGAATATTCATTGGTTTGGCCCTCCTAGGCCTTTCCTCTGATACTGACGCAAAAACGCACGCCACAAAGACAATGGCGTGCGCTCATGATGCTATAGCCTATTTTGCAAAGGCCGGATTGATGGTCTTGCAGGCATCGACCAGAGTTTGGACCGAAGCAACAGACTTGGTGAACATGGCCTTTTCAGTGGCGTCGAGATTGACTTCGACAATTTTCTCAACACCATTTTTGCCGATAATGACGGGCACGCCAACATAAGTGTCGTTCACGCCATATTGTCCGTTCAAATAGGCTGCCGCAGGAAGAACGCGGCGTTTGTCGCGCAGATAGCTTTCAGCCATTGCGATTGCTGATGAGGCGGGTGCATAAAAGGCCGAGCCCGTCTTGAGCAGGTTCACAATTTCACCGCCACCACCACGGGTACGAGTGATCATTGCATCTAGCTTTTCCTGTGTGGTCCAGCCCATTTTCACCAGATCAGTCAGCGGAATGCCGGCCACTGTTGAATAGCGCACGGAGGGAACCATATCGTCGCCATGGCCACCCAGCACAAAGGCTGTCACATCTTCAACGGAGACATTAAATTCTTCGGCAAGGAAATGACGGAAGCGGGCCGAGTCCAAAACGCCAGCCATGCCGACAACCTTATTGCTCGGCAGGCCACTCGATTTCTGCAGGGCCCAAACCATGGCATCCAGAGGATTGGTGATGCAAATGACAAAGGCATTGGGCGCATGCTGCTTAATGCCGGCACCCACAGCTTCCATCACCTTCAGATTAATTCCCAAAAGGTCATCACGGCTCATGCCGGGCTTGCGGGGGACGCCAGCTGTGACGATCACAACATCGGCACCGGCAATGGCAGCATAATCGCTGGAACCAGTAAGTTTGGCGTCAAAGCCTTCAACCGGCGCAGCTTCGGCAATATCTAGTGCCTTACCTTGAGGGATGCCATCGGCAATATCGAATAAAACGATATCTCCCAATTCTTTAAGTCCGGCGAGGAGGGCGAGGGTGCCGCCAATCTGGCCAGCACCAATCAATGCAATCTTATTACGCGCCATGCGAGGGATCCCTATTTTGATCAATTTGCCTTTACAGAGGCCAGTATTTCCTGTGACGGAAGTTTCTGTGCCTAAGTTATGTTTGGGATCAAGTCAGGCAAAAGACTAATTTCCGGCTTGTTTTTGATGACAGCTCTGGCAGGAAAGCAGAGTCTTTTATATTAATCGTTTAATATCAGTTATTTAACTTAATATTTTCAGACATAGAGTTAGGGCAAAAGAGACATTAAAAGTTGTTACAAATTACAATTAATGTAAATAGTATCACCTTCTATAAATGACCTGACGTGATAGAGCCAAAAATAATCTGGGAGACTTTTTCCATTCTGACTTCAAGATCGACCAGTGTGGCTTCGCGATCTTGAGAAACGGAGACTGGATTGAGAAATCTGGATAATCCGTCGAGAATCAACAGAACGCCCGTTCGGCTATCTGCAATGGCGAAGGAGCCACTGGCCATTCCGTCTTCAACCATCCGACGAAGCTCTGTGACAATGCGATTGCGATGGCGTCTCGATAAACCTTTCGAATGAAGAGTAGCTGTTACAAAGATATCAAAAAGTTCCGGATCATCTTCCAACTTGCGTCGATAGGCGCGGAAAATGGCTCCCGTCAAACGCTCGAGTTTGTCGCGCGCCGGGTCTGGGCTATCGGCGATGTCCTTCAAACCTTTTTCAATGGGTTTGAGCCATTGTTCAATGACAGCGTCGACCAGCGCATGTTTGGATGGAAAATAGCGATAAATATTGGCATGCGACATACCAGCTTCTTCGGCTATGGCAACGATGGTGGTCTTCTTGGGGCCATATCGACGAATATGCTGAGCGGCAAGTTCGAGTAATTTCTGATCAACTGGATCGGTTGCCTTGGTCGCGCCCATGACTTCACCCGAGTTCTGGCTCAAACAGCCTTATTCATGCGAACCTGTAGAGAGTATGCCTTTATGATCAGATTTTAGATAATCAGCAGATTGCATTTCAATCAACCTAGAAATTGTTCTGTCAAATTCAACAGCCTCAATTCCCGAGGCGTCTGGGTAGAGTCCAGTTGGACCTGTTTGGGCAGATGCAAAGAGTTTGACGTGCTGATCATACAGCGTATCAATCAAATGAATGAAGCGTTTAGCCTCATTGCGTTGATGAGGTGCAAGAATGGGGATGCGATCAACAAAGAGGGTATGAAAATGTCTGGCAATAGCCAGATAATCGGGGTTGCCAAGAGGTGATTCACAAAGCTCCGAAAAAGAGATACGGGCGATTTGGTTGACAGCATTGGGGATGATGAGTTTACGACCCAGCAAATCAATTTCGAGCCGCACTCCTGTCGACACTCCAGTCAATGTTAAAAACAGCGCATCAAGTTTAGCATCTGTTTCCGGACCAAGGGGTGAATAATAAACAGGCAGGCCAGCAATCTTTTCCAGCCTGTAATCTGTGGGTGATGCGAGATTGAGACTATCGAGATTATCTCTGAGCATTTGGATGAAGGGCAGAAAAAGAGCACGATTAAGCCCGTTCTCATAGAGTTTTTCTGGCGGGACATTCGAAGTTGCGACAATGATCAGATCAAGATCGAATAGTGCTTTGAACAAGCGTCCCAGGATCATGGCATCTGTAATGTCGTTGACTACAAATTCATCAAAGCACAACAGGCGATAGCGAGAGGCAATTTGCTCGGCAATGGCTTTTAGAGGATCAAAGGTCTTGTTTTGGGAAATCGACTGCTTTTGTCGCAGCTGATAGATTTGCTGATGAATGTCATGCATGAAAGCATGGAAGTGAACCCGAAGCTTTTTCTTCTCCGCCACATTCTGATAAAACAAATCCATGAGCATGGATTTGCCGCGCCCAACCTTGCCCCAGATGTAAAGACCGCGTGGTTTGGATTTGTTCCTATGTTTATTGAAAAGCTTGTTATAAAAGCCCAATGGCTTTGATGGAGGAAGGGCAGCAATCTCTTCTTGCAATGTGTCGAGACGCTCAACAATTGTCTTTTGAGCGGGGTCGCCCTCTAGCTCTCCCTTGGCGATTGCAATCGCGTAAATATCAGAGAGCCTTTGAGACAAAACTTTACTCGGCAAGAGGCAAGATCAGCGGCACCAAGACCAGCGGCGCATGGCGCCGCTGCTAGAGAAAAGATCAAGTTCAATAATGCTGGTCCGACCGGATCGGATCAGATCCGATCAAACCTGACGGGCCAACATCATGTTTTTGATTTCTGCTATAGCTTTGGCCGGATTGAGCCCCTTTGGGCAGGCCTTGGCGCAGTTCATGATTGTATGACAGCGATAGAGGCGGAAGGGATCTTCGAGATTATCGAGACGCTCGCCAGTTGCTTCATCGCGTGAATCAATCAGCCAGCGATAGGCTTGCAAGAGCACGGCAGGGCCTAGATAGCGATCACCATTCCACCAATAGCTGGGGCAGGATGTTGAGCAGCAAGCGCATAGAATGCATTCATAAAGACCATCGAGCTTGAGACGATCTTCATGAGACTGACGCCATTCCTTTTCCGGAGCGGGGCTGACAGTCTTGAGCCAAGGCTCAATGGATGCATGCTGAGCATAGAAACGCGTGAGATCGGGAACGAGATCTTTTACAACAGGCATATGTGGCAGGGGATAAATATTGATAGCCCCCTTAATGCTGGACATATCCTTGGTGCAGGCAAGAGTATTGGTTCCATCAATATTCATCGCGCATGAGCCACAAATGCCTTCACGGCAAGAGCGACGGAAGGTCAATGTTGGATCCACCTTGTTCTTGATCCATAAAATGGCATCGAGAACCATTGGGCCACAATCGCTGCAATCGACGTAATAAGTATCGATGCTCGGATTTTTGTCATCATCCGGATTCCACCTGTAGATGCGGAATTCGCGGATATTGTTTGAGGAATTGGCTGCTTTGGGCCAAGTCTTGCCGATGGTGACTGTAGAATTCTTAGGCAGCGAAAATTCGACCATGATTTAATCCCCGCGGGTTTGTCGTATCAATAAACACGCGCTTTTGGTTCGATATATTGAATGTCATTCGACATGGTGTAGGTGTGGACGGGCCGGAAATCGAGATCCACTTTCTTTTGTGGTTCATCAATCCAGGCAAGTGTGTGTTTCATCCACTTCACATCATCGCGATTGGGGAAATCTTCACGCGCATGGGCGCCGCGGCTCTCTTCGCGGGCAACCGCGGAATCAATCGTGACAACAGCCTGAATGATCAGATTGTCAAATTCGAGGGTCTCGATCAGGTCAGAATTCCAGATCAAGGAGCGATCTGTGACACCAATGTCAGGCACGCCCTTCCACACTTCGTGAATGAGCTGGGAGCCTTCCTGCAAGATTTCACCCGTGCGGAAAACCGCGCAATTATTCTGCATGGTCATCTGCATTTTATGTCGTAGCTGCGCAGTTGGCACAGAGCCCTTGGCATTACGGAAGCGATCAAGACGTGAGAGTGCAAGATCGGCTGAATCCTTGGGAAGATCCGCCTGTTTCTCGCCTGGTGTTACGAGCTCAGCCGCACGCAGACCCGCGGCGCGTCCAAAAACGACAAGGTCAATGAGAGAGTTTGATCCCAAACGATTGGCCCCGTGCACTGAAACGCAAGCCGCTTCCCCAAGAGCCATCAGGCCCGGCACGACATGATCAGGATTGCCGTCCTTCTTTGTCAGAACTTCACCATGATAATTGGTTGCAATGCCGCCCATATTATAATGGACGGTCGGCAGAATCGGTATGGGTTCCTTAGTGACATCAACGCCAGCAAAAATCCGCGCGCTTTCGGAAATACCAGGCAGGCGTTCATGCAGAATTTTGGGATCAAGATGATCGAGATGCAAGAAAATATGGTCTTTATTCTTGCCAACACCGCGGCCTTCGCGAATTTCGATCGTCATGGCGCGTGAGACGACATCGCGCGAAGCCAGATCCTTTGCAGAGGGAGCATAGCGCTCCATGAAGCGCTCACCATTGGCATTGGTGACATAACCACCTTCGCCACGTGCGCCTTCTGTGATCAGACAGCCTGAGCCATAAATGCCTGTGGGATGGAATTGAACGAATTCCATGTCTTGAAGAGGCAGACCCGCGCGCAGAACCATTGCATTGCCATCGCCTGTGCAGGTATGGGCAGAGGTCGCAGAGAAATAAGCACGTCCATAGCCACCTGTCGCAAGGATGGTCAGGTTTGAGCGGAAACGATGGATTGTTCCGTCATCCATTTTCAAACAGACAACGCCGCGGCAACGTCCGTCCTGATCCATGATGAGGTCGATGGCAAAATATTCGATGAAGAATTCAGTATTATTCTTCAGGGCCTGCCCATAGAGCGTATGAAGAATAGCATGTCCTGTCCGGTCAGCGGCGGCGCAGGTGCGCTGCGCTGTGCCCTTGCCAAAATCTGTTGTCATGCCGCCGAAGGGGCGCTGATAGATTTTTCCATCCTCTGTGCGCGAGAAGGGAACGCCCCAATGTTCCAGCTCATAGACAGCGGCGGGTGCATTACGGCAGAGATATTCAATCGAATCCTGATCGCCGAGCCAGTCTGATCCTTTGACGGTGTCATACATATGCCAGCGCCAATCATCCTGATGCATATTGCTCAGGGAAGCGGAAATTCCGCCCTGCGCTGCGACAGTATGAGAACGCGTCGGAAAGACCTTGGATATGCAGGCTGTTCTCAAACCTGCTTGCGAGCAACCTACTGTCGCGCGTAGACCGGCGCCACCAGCGCCTACTACAACGACATCAAATGTATGATCTGTGATGGGATATGCTGTCCCATTATAGGCGGGAGCTCTCCCAGCCGAGGCGCCAGACTGATTGGCCATTTTATTGCCTTTCACACTTCAGAAGATTTTTGATTCAGGCGAGGCTCAGTTTCAGAACTGCATAGGCAGCAGAAATGCCAATGCAGATAGAAAAGAACGTATTGGCGACGAGCAGAGCTGTTTTACTGCCATGCGCATGCACATAGTCTTCGATGATCACACGCATGCCCAATTGCATGTGATAAATGCCAGCTCCAATGAACAGGAGAATCAAGATTGAGACTGCGGGCGCTCCAAGAATGGTGCGCACCGAATTATAATCTTTCCCGATCAGGTTCAGGATCAGGATGACAAAAAGAATCGACAAAGGCAGCAGAGCATAGGCCGTCAGTCTTTGATGCCAGACATGGGTCGTGCCTGATTTGGCCGAGCCCAGATATCGAACCTTTCCCATCGGGGTGCGCATTGAATGTTCGTGATTTGACATATTCTGTGTCCTCATGCGGGTCATTCAGCGGATGAGATAGGCTAGGATCCAAACAAACAAGGTCAAGCCTATGCTTGCGATGAGCGTTGCCTGGGCAAGATATTCTCTGTGTGGGTGCTCAAGCCCCCGGCCCGTATCCCAGATGAAATGGCGAATGCCGCCCATCATGTGATGAAACAAAGCCCAGGTGTATCCAAGAAGCAGGATGCGGCCCAGAAAGGATGTCAGCAAGTCATTGATAAACATATATGACTTGGCATCTGTGGCGGCGGCGATCAGCCACCAGGCGAGGAGCAATGTTCCAAAATAAAGGCCTGCACCTGTGATGCGATGAACAATCGACATCATCATCGTCAGCATGGGACGATAAATCTGCAGATGGGGAGAGAGCGGGCGCCGGGATGCTGGCGATTTTGATGTAGAGGTCGAATCTGACATGGGCTCCCCTATGCAAATAATCAAACTTCCCTAAATCAACTCGTCTTGCGGTGCAACACTTGCCATGACGCTGATCTGAAAAATAGGTAATAATTATCTGATATTTATTGGCTTTATAGACTTTAGTTGAGAGATCAGCGCAAGGCTTTCTTCCGAGCTCCAATTGGCCGGCCCTGCCATTAATCCCAATTCACAGCCGTTTTTGTCGATGAGATAGGTTGTCGGTAGCCCAAGGATCTTACCAGCTCGTTTCAGGCGCTGGAAAATATCCGCCGAGGCGTCGGTATAGAAAGCCAATGCACTGACGCCGATTTCGTCCAGAAAGGCCTTTCTGCGTTCAAGACGCACTGTATCGATATTGACGGTGACGACTTCAAACTCATCATTTCCCATTTTGGCTTGCAGCTGATCCAGAGCAGGCATTTCCTCCCGACAGGGTATGCACCAGGTCGCCCAGAGATTCAGGACAAGAGACTTTCCTTTGAAGTCACTGATTGATAATGCTTTTCCATCTGGTCCTTCGAAAGTGACGGGGGTGGCGGGTTTTGGCTTGCTGGAAAAAGTTAGCGCGGCGATAGTGCCTTTGGCGAGGGGGGATAAGGCCTTCACCGTTTCGCTGGCAGGCAGGCAATCCTGAGACGCTTCCTTGCCCCCATCCCCTTTGATCCAGTATAGGACCGAACCAGCTAGGAAGATGATCACAACCAAGCTTAATCCCGGCCATAATCTATTGAAGCGAGTTGGTGCGGGATGAGGTGTGTTGGCCATGGTTTACCGTTCAGATTTGCGCCCGAAAGAAGAGGCTTCGCATGAGTAATAAGATGTGGGGAGGGCGCTTTTCCAGTGCACCTGACGCGATTATGGAGGAGATCAACGCCTCCATTGGTTTTGATTATCGATTTGCCTCACAAGATATCAAGGGGTCTTTGGCCCATGTCAGTATGCTGGCGCAAACCGGCATAGTTACGCCTGAAACGGCCAAGTCTATTGCGCAAGGCTTATCGCAGATTTTGGCTGAAATCGAGGCTGGCAGCTTCACTTTTTCGCGTGCCTTGGAAGACATTCATATGAACGTCGAATCTCGCCTTGCCGAGATTGTTGGGCCAGAGGCCGGGCGTCTTCACACGGCGCGTTCGCGCAATGATCAAGTGGCTTTGGATTTTCGTCTCTGGATCCGCGATACGATTGACCAGCTGGATCGCCAGATTTTGGATCTTCAGCACGCGTTTGCAGAAAAAGCACTGGCGCATGCTGCCACGATTATGCCGGGCTTTACGCATTTACAATCAGCCCAGCCGGTGACACTCGGTCATCATTTGCTTGCTTATGTGGAAATGCTGGGGCGTGATCGGAGTCGCTTCCAGGATGCCAGACGCAGACTCAATGAATGTCCGCTAGGTTCAGCTGCGCTGGCCGGCACGTCTTTTCCTATTGATCGGCACATGACGGCCAAGGCACTTGGTTTTGATCGGCCGACAGCCAATTCTCTTGATAGTGTTTCAGATCGCGATTTTGTTTTGGAAACGCTTTCTGCGGCTGCCATTACGGCTGTGCATTTATCCAGATTTGCTGAAGAGATTGTGCTCTGGGTCACGCCACAATTTGGTTTTGCAAAACTATCTGATCGTTTCACGACCGGCTCATCCATCATGCCTCAGAAACGCAATCCTGATGCGGCTGAACTGGTGCGCGGCAAATCAGGACGCATTATTGGCTCTCTGACCGGGCTGTTGATTGTGATGAAAGGCCTACCGCTGGCTTATTCAAAAGATATGCAAGAGGATAAGGAAGGCACATTCGATGCCTTGCAATCGCTCTCGCTCTGTCTTGCCGCCATCAATGGGATGGTACTGGATATTCAGCCCGATTTGAAAAGATTAAAAGCGTCTGCCGGGTCTGGCTATGCAACAGCGACTGATCTTGCAGATTGGCTTGTCAAAGCTCTCAAATTGCCGTTCAGACGCGCGCATCATGTCACGGGCGAGCTTGTTGGCCTTGCGGCCCAGCGCGGCATTGGTCTTGAGAAACTCTCTCTCGAAGAGATGCAAAAGGTTGAGCCGGGGATTACAAAAGATGTCTTCTCGGTTTTGGGTGTCGATAAATCTGTTCGTAGCCGCACCAGTTATGGCGGCACTGCGCCCGCTAATGTCAAAAGTCAGGCAAAGGCCTGGTTGAAGAAACTGGACAGACTTAAATAGCCATTTATGATCAGATGAATGGCTATTTATGTGGCAGGCTGCTCGAGGCATTTGGGATCGCGACAATGTTAGCTGGAAAAACTAAAAAACTGGGCTATCGAGTCCTAGTTTTGGGTCTTGCCTTATCGCTCTGCGCTTGTGGGCGTCGTGGTCCTTTAGAAGATCCTGTGAGCGCGGGAACTCACGGCCAACCAAATGCCAAATATTCTCTGGATGGTCGCAATCAGGAGACGCGCGAAGACAAACCGGCCATTGCTCCCAAAGAGTCCTTCATCCTCGATTTTCTGCTGTAAACATGCATCACTTTACTTATCGCAATGGCAGATTGCATGCCGAGGATGTTGATCTTGTGTCGCTGGCTCAAAAGGTCGGTACACCTTTCTATTGCTATTCAACAGCAACTTTGACCCGTCATTATCAAGTCTTCCAAAAGAGCCTTTCTGGCCTGGATGCGATGATTTGTTTTGCGATGAAAGCCAATTCTAATCAGGCTGTGCTTAAAACCTTTGCACGGCTTGGTGCCGGTGTGGATGTTGTTTCAGAAGGCGAGTTACGCCGTGCGCGACAAGCAGGAATTTCTGGCCAGAAAATCACTTTCTCCGGAGTTGGCAAAACCGATCAGGAAATCAGACTGGCTCTGGAAGAAAATATTTTCTGTTTCAATGTTGAATCTGTACCGGAATTGCACGCGATTTCGCGCATAGCTACGGGGATGAATAAAACAGCCTCTATCTCCATTCGCGTTAATCCGGATGTGGATGCAAAGACGCATCACAAAATTTCTACCGGTAAATCCGAAAACAAATTTGGCATTCCAATTTCTGAAGCGCGCTCTGTTTATCGCGAGGCTTCACAAATGCCCGGTCTAGCAATATCGGGCGTTGATATGCATATTGGATCGCAAATCACGGATCTCTCTCCCTTCGAGGATGCCTTCGAGCTCTTGGCTGATTTTGTGAAGCAGTTGCGCTCGGATGGTCATCATATTGATCATCTGGATCTTGGTGGTGGGCTTGGTATTCCCTATACGGATGATCACGATCCGAATTCTTATCATCCTGATCACTATGCTGCGATTGTCAAAAAACACGTCGGGTCTTTGGGCTGTAAACTAGTATTTGAGCCCGGTCGCATGCTTGTTGGCAATGCTGGTATTCTTGTTTGCCAGGTCATTTACATCAAGCAAGGTGATGCAAAGTCTTTTGTCATCGTTGATGCTGCGATGAATGATCTTGTGCGCCCCACGCTCTATGATGCCTATCATGAGATTCGCCCCATCATTGAGGCGGGGCCTGACTCACAAAAATCTCTCGTTGATGTGGTGGGCCCTGTTTGTGAGAGCGGCGATTTTCTGGCGCAGGGGCGGCTTTTGCCGCCTGTGTCGCAGGGCGATCTTCTGGCAATTTATTCTGCTGGAGCTTATGGGGCTGTGCAAGCGGGCACTTATAATTCCCGTCTGCTAATTCCCGAGGTGCTCGTTCACGCCTCAGACTGGGCGATTGTGCGCCCCCGCCCTAGCTATGAAGCTTTGATCGGGCTGGATAGAATTCCCGTCTGGTTGGAATGAGGCTTGTAGAGTTTGCGAACAATGATAGGCTGGGCATATAAGAAATGGGCGATTGCAGCCCATTGTCTAAAAGTCGAATAAAATCACATAAATTCATAAGGTTATTATAAATCGAGTTAATGGAGATTAGGCCACGTGATCTTCAAAGATCGCCCCTCGCAGACTGATTGGTCCGCCCGCTTGAGGCTGCTTCAGCGCAGAGCAGGATTGGCGCTTGTCTGGGAGCGTATTTGGCCCCCCATTGCTAGCCTGGTTTATGTGTTTGCCTTGTTTGTGATTGCCTCCTGGTTGGGGGTTTGGCTTGAGCTCTCTCTCTGGGGCAGAATTATCGGGCTTTCTTGCTTTGGGCTTTTGACGCTGATCTGTCTTTTCTATCTATTGCGGCTGCGTTTTCCCTCCCATCGTGAAGCTTTGGCCAGGCTTGATCGCGATTCAGGTCTGGTTCACCGTCCTGCTTCGAGCCTCAGCGATGTAATGGTGGATCAGAACCAGGGTGAAGAGACAAAACTTCTCTGGGAGCTGCATCTCAATCGCGCTAGAGCAGCGAGCAAGAGATTAAAAGTTGCTTGGCCTTCGCCACGATTGGCAGATCGTGATCGCCTCGCTGTAAGGGCGCTCCTTGCCGTTTGTGTGTTTGCTTCAGCTTTTGTTGCGGGACCTGAAAAATATTCCCGTCTTTTGGCGGCCTTCAATTTTTCGACACCAGGCACATTGGCCCAATCCTTTCGTCTTGATGCCTGGATTGATCCTCCTCCCTATACGGGCAGGCCGCCAATTCTGCTCAATACAAAAGATGATTTGAGCGATCCTCTCAAGGAAGCGGCGCGAAAGCTTGAGGCCCCCCTAGGTTCCTCCATTATCGTCAGATCGTCTCAAGCGTCCAATGTCATTTTTGATATTGAAGGCGAGCTTTCTCAGATCAATCCCGAAGAGGACAAGACAAAAAATACAGCCAATCAAAGTGGCAAATCTTCAAATGATGCGGAGATCTTGCAGGAAAATCGCTGGACTTTGCGTGGCAATGGCAAGCTGACCATAAGGCGTTCAGGCCGGATATTGGGTTCGTTTGACATTGCGTCTATTCCCGATTTGCCCCCTGTCATTGAACTCAAAGGTGATCCCCAGCCCAATGCGCGCGGATCGCTAACTCTCAATTATAAGATCAGCGATGATTATGGCGTGATAGGCGCTGAGGCAGAATTTGCTGATCCTCGCATTGGAGGTCGTCCAATTAAGGGTCGCTCTCTTGTTGAGGCGCCGCATATGGGCCTGATCTTGCCTAATGGTCCAGGTGGTCTGGGTGAGGGTGAGACGACGACAGATTTGTCTGAACATCCCTGGGCGGGGGCGCGTGTTAAAATGACGCTCACTGCGCGCGATGAAGGCGCCAATATTGGTCGCAGCGAGTCAGTTGAAATGATCCTGCCGCAGAGGGTTTTTGTTAAACCCCTGGCGCGAGCTTTGGTTGAGCAAAGACGCAATCTGGTTTTAGCTCCAGACGAGCGCGCACGTGTGGCTGCGGCTATGGAGGCTTTGCAGATTGCACCCGAGCGGTTCAAAACGACCGCAGCTATTTACTTAGGCTTTAATACAATTAGCCGCCGTCTTGGTCAGGCAAAAACGGATCAGGATTTATTGGGCGTTGCCGATTTTATGTGGGAGATGGCGCTACGTATTGAGGACGGAGATTTGCCCGAGGCAGAGCGCGATTTGCGAGCGGCCCAGCAACAATTGCGCGAGGCGCTCCAGCGCGGAGCCACAGAGGAAGAAATCCGCAAGCTGACCGAACAATTGCGTGCAGCTATGGATAAGTTCCTTCGGCAACTTGCTGAACAAATGCGCCAGAATCAAAATGGCCAGCAACAAGCAGAAAATCAAAATCAGCAGAATCCGCAAGATCGCATGATCTCGCCTCAGGATTTGCAATCCATGCTTGATCGCATGGAAGAAATGGCCAAATCCGGCAATCTTGCCGATGCCCAGCGCATGCTGGATCAGCTTCAGAATCTTTTAGAGAATTTACAAAATGCCAAGCGCGGTAGCGGACAAGATCAAATGTCTGCTGAAATGAATCGGCAGATGAATGAGCTCGACAAGCTCATGCGCGAACAGCAGCAATTACGTGATAAGACGTTTAATGATAGCCAGAAGCCGGGCGAGAAGAAAAATTCTAATAAGAAAAAGCAGCAAAAATCACAACGCAATCAGCAAGACCAAAAGCAGCAATCCCAAAAATCACCTCAATCTCAATCCGGGGAGCCGCAGCAGGACGAGCAGGAGTCCGGCGACGATCAGGATGAAATGTCCGGCGATAATGGCGAGGGTGAAGGCGATGATGATTTGCAGGGCCAGCAAGAGGATCTGCGCAAGAGACTGGAAGATTTGCAGCGCGCGATGAAGCAGCTTGGCATGAAGGGCAATGACGGCCTAGATGAAGCTGAGCAAGCGATGAAAGATGCAGAACAAAGCCTCGGCCAGGGTCAGGGTGGTCAGGGTAAGGCTGTTGATGCTCAGGGCCGCGCGCTTGATGCTCTCAGACGCGGTGCGCAATCCATGGCTGAACAAATGCAGCAAATGATGCAGCAGCAGGGTCAGGGCGGTAATCCTGGAGGTCAGGGCAATCCCAATGGTCCAATGCGTCAGGGCAATAATAATGGTAATTCAGATCCATTAGGGCGCGAATCGCATGACAAGGGCGATAATTCGCGTTCTCTCTATGATCCTTTAGGAACTCCAGCCGCACAAAGAGCCCAGAAAGTCCTCGAAGAGCTCAGACGTCGTTTGAGCGATCCTACGCGCCCACAAGAAGAGATTGATTATCTTGAGCGCCTGCTCAAGCGTTACTAATCTCTTGCGACTTGTTCTTGCTGCCTGACGGCTCTATTTAAAGCCAGCGCTCCTATGAGGGGGCCTGAAATGCAAAGTCACCCTTATGTCTTATGTAGCAACAAATATTCTGATTCTGCTCGCTTTGTTATCTGTGGCCTTTGTGCTGTTCTGGGGCTTATTTAATATGATGCGAGATGGTAGCCCTAATTTATCGCAAACCTTAATGCGTTGGCGTGTCGGCCTGCAATTTGTGGCCGTCATTCTTATCATGACTGTGCTTTGGGTTCGCGCTTAGCGAGATTGGAATTATTATGGTTCTGCTCAATCGGATCTACACGCGCACAGGTGATAGCGGCACAACATCTCTAGGCAATGGCGAGGTTCTGCCCAAGTTCAATCTGCGGATTGAAGCCTATGGCACAGTCGATGAAGCCAATTCCATGATTGGTCTTGCCCGACAGGCCACGGCAAAGAATGAACCACTCGTTGATGCCATGCTTTATCGCATTCAGAATGATCTGTTCGACCTAGGCGCTGATCTTTGTACTCCAGAACGAGGCGCCAAACTTGAATTTGAGCCGCTTCGAATTGTTCAAACGCAGGTCGATCGTCTTGAGACCGAGATTGACCAGCTTAATGCCTCTCTTGAGCCATTGCGGTCTTTTGTTCTTCCTGGTGGCTCAGAGGCCTCTGCTGCGCTGCATGTCGCCAGAACCGTCACACGCCGCGCGGAAAGGCTGATTGTGGAGCTCTCATTGACACAGGGCGAAAGTGTTGGCGGTCCGGCCCTTAAATATATCAACCGGCTATCGGATTTTCTCTTTGTTGCAGCCAGATATGTGAATTCCCAAGGGACGGGCGATATTTTATGGGTGCCGGGAAAAAACCGCTAAAGCTTTCTGTCTTGTAGCGGTTTTGACAGCTTGAGGCCCTTAACATTGACTTGTCAGTCCTCAGATATTACCAATTTCGCACTGCACCATTTTATCGGGTTTTGCCATGAAAATCCTCGTACCGGTCAAAAGGGTCATTGACTATAATGTTAAGCCTCGCGTGAAGAGCGACGGGTCTGGCATTGATTTGGCCAATGTCAAAATGTCGATGAATCCTTTCGATGAAATCGCCGTTGAAGAGGCCCTTCGTATCAAGGAGGCCGGCAAGGCCGAAGAGATTATCGTGGTCTCTATTGGCCCTGCGCAAGCTTCGGAAACGATTAGGACCGGCCTCGCTATGGGCGCGGATCGCGGGGTTTTGGTGAAGACCGATCTTGCCGTCGAGCCTCTTGGAGTCGCCAAGATCTTGAAATCGATTGCTCAGGCTGAATCGGCTGATCTTATCATCATGGGCAAACAGGCTATCGATGATGATTGCAATCAGACAGGTCAGATGCTGGCTGCACTTTTGGGCTGTGGCCAGGCTACTTTTGCGTCCAAGGTCGAATTTGTTGATGGCGGCATTGACGTGACAAGAGAAGTGGATGGCGGCTTACAGACGCTTCATCTGCCATTGCCCGCAATTGTAACGACGGATCTGCGTTTGAATGAGCCTCGATATGCCTCTCTTCCCAATATTATGAAGGCGAAGAAGAAGCCGATTGCGGAAACCAGCCCGGATGCATATGGCGTGGATCTCACGCCAAGACTTAAAGTGATTACAACAGCAGAACCGCCGGCGCGCAAGGGCGGAGTGAAAGTCGATTCCGTTGCAACTCTTGTTGCCAAACTCAAAGACGAAGCAGGAGTCCTTTAATGTCGACATTGCTTCTTGCAGATATCTCTTCAGGTCATTTGGGCGACGGAACCGCTAAAGCGCTAAGCGCTGCTAGGGCGATTGGTCCGGCTGTTACAATTCTTGTCGCTGGGCACAATGTGGCTGAAGCTGCCACAGCAGCCTCCCATCTGGAGGGGGTGAGCAAAGTATTAGTCGCCGATGCCCCCCATTATGCGCATCAGCGAGCCGAGCCAATGGCTGCTTTGATTTCAAATCTGGCCTCTGGCTTTCAGACCATTATTTCCAGCGCGACTTCGGATGCAAAAAACATTCTGCCGCGTGTGGCGGCCTTGTTAGACGTTATGCAAGTATCTGAAATAACAAAAGTTATATCAGCAGATGTGTTTGAGCGTCCGATCTATGCCGGCAATGCCATTCAGACAGTTCAATCAACTGATCCTATTAAAGTGATCACAGTCCGGACGGCAGCTTTTGCCGCCAGTCCCTCCGGCCCCCAACAAGCACCCATTGAGCAAATCTCGCCTCAGCCTGATGTGAATGTCTCCTCCTTTAGAGGCGAGGCAGTGGTTAAATCCGATCGGCCAGAGCTGACAGCTGCCAAAATTATCATTTCTGGTGGTCGGGCTATGCAGAATACAGAAAACTTCAAAACCTATATTGAGCCTGTCGCAGATCGGCTGGGTGCTGCCATGGGTGCCTCGCGTGCAGCTGTTGATGCTGGATATGCGCCTAATGATTGGCAAGTTGGACAGACTGGCAAGGTTGTGGCTCCAGATCTCTACATTGCAGTTGGGATTTCCGGCGCCATCCAGCATTTGGCGGGCATGAAGGATTCAAAAGTCATAGTAGCGATCAATAAAGATGAGGAAGCACCCATTTTCCAGATTGCAGATTATGGGCTTGTTGCCGATCTTTTCACCGCTCTTCCAGAGCTCGATCAGGAGCTCGCAAAGTTAGGCAAATAATCTCCAGAAAAGCTGGATTTACCAATCATTGCTTCTATGATTGCGGGAGATTCAGTAGTGAGTGACAGGTCAACATGACGATCGACATTAAAAAGATCGGGATTATCGGTGCCGGCCAGATGGGCAGCGGGATTGCCCATGTCTGTGCTGCAGCAGGCCTTGAGGTTATACTCAATGATCTTTCCGAGGAAAGATTGCAGGCTGGTCTGGCCACTATAAATGGCAATATGGCTAGGTTGATTGCCCGCAATCAATTCACTGATCTCGATCGCAAGGACTCCTTGAGTCGTATTTCAACTTGTGTCGATTATTCAGGTCTTTCTGATTGTGATCTTGTGATTGAAGCGGCGACTGAAGACGAAGAGATCAAGCGTAAAATCTTCGTCAGACTCTGCAGTTCTTTAAGTTCGCATACTCTGCTGGCTAGCAATACGTCTT